>JAVEYB010000008.1 GCA_034003725.1 Candidatus Zixiibacteriota bacterium | reverse complement strand
GCTGGTCAGATACAACGAGCAGCGGTGTCACGACGCCCTGGGCGGCCTGCCGCCGACGATCTTCCGGGAACGTCAAACCGCCGAAAACTCTACTTATGAATTGTCTACTTGACAGGGAAGCTTACGCACGGAGTGAACGTGAGAGAGCAGATCGGCGGTTTCGAAGACGGACGCGGCCCAGACAGGTTGATCATCCGCGTTGCCGCGGCTCCAATAGCAGTTCGAGTGAGATGCGCAAGTAGTGCAAGTAGTTGTCCAAATTCCACTCGATTGCATCAAGTGGGAATAGCAGCGACCTGCCTTCCTCGTGAAAGAGAATCAGTGCATCGTCTCGAAGCATTTTGTGTTTGTCATGAAAGAGAACGTTGACCCACTGATCCAATATGCCGGCGTGGTGATACTCTGGTGTGTGTGAAGCCACTCGTTTCCACTTCTCTGACTGCAGGACCTCCTCGACAAGGCTTTCACGGGTCGGTGGAGAGTCCAACTTTTCCGCCAGTGGTCGTAACACTATCGTTCCCTGATGTGCGATGTAATCTCTGCACACCTTAAGGTGATCAATCCACTTGATAAATCTCTCTTCTACAAAGACCTGACCCAGATCCCTGTGAACTGCAATTACCTTCGCTCTGAACTTGGGATTGCCCAAGCTGATAGTTACCTTATTGTTGATCCGCATGCCCAAAATGTCTTTGATCAATCTTGAGAGCTGCTCGATCCCACCCCAAATCTGGTGGTAGTATGCCGAGAGGAACAGGCTGCACTCAAAAATGAATTTCTGTCTCTCCCAACCTTTACGTTTGGACTTGCGTCTCTGGATCCTTAGAAAAAGAAGACGATCATGTAGAAAGACAGTCTCTGCAATTCGATTTAGGAGCAGCGAGCGGCAGGTTTCAAGGGTGTTGACAGGGAGTCCCTTTCTACTCCAAACCTCCACGAATGCTTCCGAAAACGGTCTGGCCGAGTCATGTAGCATACTGTGAAAACCCGTCCAGGGCATATTGAAAACGGGCTTACCCATGGACCAAGGCAAGTCCATTCCACGTGAAAATAGCTCCACCTCCTCCATCAACCCTGCACAGTTCTTAACAGCGGTGCCGCAAGACTTCTCAACCCGTTCAGAAAGTTCCAGAACCGAGTCATCGAGTGTACAAATGCAGTCGAGATCATGTTTCAGCGAGACTGTACGGAGTCTTTCTTCATCTGCCCTCAACTCCAACTCTTCGCAAAGGGGGACCATGTTGTATCCCCGCAGTATCGTTGGAATTGATAGATTTGACCAATAAACGTTGAGAATCGCTGAATTATGATCGCTTGTCTGCCAGTAATATCTGATGAGGCTCAACTGGCGAATCAACCTGTCTGCGAGAAGCAAGTCCATGCGTGCATCGACCAGGACCGCATACAGTCTCTGAATTGGGCCTGCGTTAGTTATTTCTGGATAAACATCCCCGAAAAGCGTAGGCATCTTCCCCCCGCTCCTATCCCCCCTACTCCCCTTTCAGCCTGATTGGGAAGAGGTCGATGATGTTGGCGTGCGGATTGGGGATAACGTGGGCTGAGTGCACGTCGCCGATACCTTTGGCGGCCGCGGCGCCGGCTTCGACCGCCGCTTTGCACGCTGCAACATCGCCGCGCACAATCACGGTCACCAGACCGCCGCCGATCCGCTCATAGCCGACCAGCGTTACCCGTGCTTCCTTCACCATGGCGTCGGCCGCCGCGATCAGCGCCGCGAGTCCGCGGGTTTCCACCAGGCCTACTGCCTCCATGCACGCTCCCTGAGTTTGCGGTTGGTGTCCTGTGCTTTTGACGCTGACTGTACTTTTCGAGCCGGGCGAAGTCAATTAAAAAGTACCGTGCGGCGCTTCTCCAGCAAAAGCAAAAGCGGCATGCCGATGACGTAGCAGGAAAGGAACTGGCCGATTCCGATCATCTGCACGGCAAACCAATAGTCGACACCGATAATCGGCGCGAGGTAAACGGATACCCCGATGGCGTTAAAGAGGACGGCGGGGGCGGGCGCAAGCCATTTGCGCCAGGGTCCCAGCGGCCAATGGTAGATCCATCGCGTGGTGCCCGCGGCAATGAGCGTGATCAGCGAGCCGATAACGATATCGAGCCAGCCCATGCCGCCGAAAATGTTCGCGACGATGCAGCCGATGAACAGGCCGGGAACGGCCGCGGCCGACAAAAACGGCACAACGCTCAGCGCTTCGGCAGCCCGTACCTGATAGACGCCGAACGAGAGCGGATAGAGGGCCAGGCTGATTGCCGCGTACAATCCGGCGACCACGCCCGCGACCGCAACCGATGATACGCGCGATCCCGTCATGCCGACCAAGAAACAACTGCTTCGCGGTGTCGGTCAACGCATATCGGCGAGACGCATTCGCTCATGGCTCAAGCAGCTCCACCGGACGACGGTCAAACTTCGAGTCGGTCAGCCGCAATTGAGCGACTCTACCGACTTCGATCTCGATCGGCGCGTGATGCATCGACGGTGTCACGACCAGTCGCGCGCCCCCGGCGAAGACGCGCACCGCCAGCGGGATATAGACGCCATCGAGCGTGCGGTCACCGGCGTCGAGACGAACGATCCGGTGTTCGGTCATGGCCTGGACGAATCGATCGAGGATGTCGCCGGCGGGTCCGCCGCCGTCGCCGTTGCCGTGCCGCTGCCGATCCATTTCCGTGAGGAAGTAGCGGGCGCGGTCGTCGGGCCGCCCGACCGGCGGCCGTCCTTCGATCTTCTCTGCCAGTCTCCGCAGTCGCCTGCCGAAATAGGGCTGCTCGACCAGCGGATTGTTACGGAGGCAGAACAACAGGAGTTCTTTGTCCTCGGTGCACAGGTCGAAGAACGAAAACGCGGAGTCCTCGCCCAGATGGTAGCCGGATTGGTCGGCGACCACCGGGATGTGCATTTTCTCCAGAGAGGCGAGGTCGCGGTAGATGGTGCGCGGCGAGACGCCGCACTTTTTGGAGAGGTCGGTGATAGACGCCGCCCCCTCGGTCCTGATCAGATTGATCAGGAACATGATCCGTTCGGACTTTGTCATGATACCCCCTTGTGCTCACATTGCCGCGGACGGCGAGTGAACCCCGATATCGCCGCGTCGCGTTGTTTTACAGCGTACCTACCCCAGGCGCTTGTTGCGGCCGGCGGCGTTTTTGGGTGTGGCCGGCCGGTGATCCGATCGGTAGCGAGCCGCCAGCGCCCCGGCGATGCGACCAAGCCGGTAGCGCAGTTCCGGCGGCGCCAGCACCTCGGCCTCGCTGCCGAATCCGAGTATCCATCGCTCTATCTCATCGAGACCGCGTACTGTCACACGATAGAGGACGGTGTCGGGACCTGTTGTTTCGATGGACTCGTTCGAATGGTGACGGGCGAGTTGTACCACACGCGCGGCGGCTCCGCGCAGGGCCACCTCGACCGCGATCGGCTCGCCGCTGTAGAGCTCCCAGCTTCCTTCGAAATACCGTTGCGGATCGATGTCAGTATCACGACGGAAGTGTCGGTCGGTCAGGCGCAATTCACGGATGCGATCGATCCGAAACGTGCGAAAGTCTGAGCGCTCGCAACAGAACGCCACGAAATAAAAGGCCCGACCTCGGAATACTATAAAATACGGCTCTACGACACGTTTCGTCAATCCCGAATGAACAGAATCATACATTATTTCGATTTGTCTCGTTTCCGAGACCGCGCGCTCAAGATCGGCGAAATATCGCTCCACGCGGCCGGATTCGGCTGTTGACGGTATATCGACGTGGGTGGTAGTGACGGCGGTGCGCCGTTTCTGCCTTACCAGATCCGACAGGCCGGCCTCGACTTTCGCGCGAATCCTCTTCAGCAGTTTGCGATATCGCTCCGCCTGATTAAGGGGCGTAGAGTCGAGCGCCAGTTTGAGCGCGGTGTACTCCTCGAAGTCAAAGTTGAGCGGCGGAAGGAAATTGTCGGACGCCAGTTTGTAGCCGTTGTCGTAGTAGACCGGCACGTTGGCTTCGGAGAGACTCAGGATATCCCGGTAAATCGATCGTTCGGTAACGCCGCATTCGACCGCGAGATGCGCTGCGTTCAGGTTTCGCCGAGTCCGCAGCAGATTGAGGATGTGCAGCAGCCGGTCGTATTTGGTCATACCCATGTGGGGACCTCCCTTATGGTCAATATACGACACAGGCGGCGCCCCGGTCAATATGGGCAATCCCCCATTATCGGGGAGTATTACCCCACAGGTGAGAAGTCGGGCCGAGGCCGACATATATCCTCCAAGTATCTGTTGCATATGGCGTTACGCGACTTTTTCGGCCCGGCACCGCACTTGCGTTTCCCCCTGGAACGAAGAAGAGGAACAGACAAGCCAAGGGGAAGGCCATGGCACGAAGAAAATCACGCAGACAGCAAGACGGACCACGGGAGTTCCGTGATTCGTTTCTGGTAAATGTCGCGAGCAAGTTCGGGTTGGGACTGATCGTGATTGTCGTATTCCTGACGCTGGTTCAGTGCTCGATCAAAAAGCCCGAAGCTCCGGCATGGAACACGCAGTTTACGGTGCCGGTCATCAATCGGACGTACCCGATGGAGGAACTGGTCGACAAAATCGATCAGGAAGGCATCGAAATCAGTGATGACAGTACGGTCGTCTATTCGTTCAGCGACGATATCGATACCGTGCGGCTGGACGGCGAACACCTGACGACCGATGATTTGTCGTACTCGATCGCTCAGCCGGTGGGCCTGATACGGCTCGACCCGCCGGTGGTCGATCCGGTCAGCACCGATTACATGGATATCATCGGCCTGGCAGCCGGAGCGGTCCCCCCTACCAGTTTTCAGATAACCAGCGACCTGCCGCCGGTGGACAGCTACCAGCAGGCGACGATCGCGACGGCGCGGTTGTGGGTGATCGTGGACAACGATCTCGGACTGGACCTCGACCAGGTCGACGTAACGCTTCGCGACGTAACGATGGGACAGGTTGTCGGCACGCAGTCGCTGACCGGAGGAATTGCCGACGGCGACAGTGATTCGCTGAGTTTCGTGCTCGACAGTCGGACGATTTCAAATGAATTCGAAGTACAGTCCGACTGCCATACGCCCGGCGGCACGGTCCTGAGCGCATCGGACAAGGCCCTGACGGTGGCGGTGCGATTCGACGAAAACCTCTCAGTATCATCGGGCGTCGCCAAAATACCCGCGCTCACGCGCGCGTTCGACCAGCAAGTGGATTTGGGCGAGACCGATCCGGTGTATCACGCAACACTGGCGGCGGGGCAGCTTCTGCTGACAGTGAGCAACAACACGGCGCTTGACGCCGTGCTGGATATCATCCTTCCGGATGTCGTTTCCGGCGGGCAGCCCCTGTCGGTGTCGCAGCCCGTGGGGCCCAACAGCAGTGACGTGGTATCGGTCAACATTGCCGGCTACGATCTGGTCCCGACCGACTCGACGGTTCCGCAGCAGGTCACGGTCGACGTCACGGCAAGCCTTCCCGGCTCGGGAGACGTGATGGTGGCGGTGGACGAGACCGACGATTTCACGGTAACGGCATCGCTGACCGGGCTGGAGTTTTCCTCGATTACGGGGCGTTTCGCCGGCACCGACGCGACAATCGAGCCGACCTCGCAGGAGATCGACGTGCCGGAGGGATTTGACCAGATCGAGCTGCAGCACGCGATCGTGACGCTCGAAGTCGAGAATCACGTCAACATGGCGGGGACGGTTGATCTACTGCTGAGCGGCGACAACGGAAAGTCGCATGTGTTTACCGGCGATATCGACGCCGGGACGCCGGGTGGGGCGACGGTCACGATGATAGTCGATTCGACGGTCGCGGACTTTCTGTCTCCGCTGCCGGGGCGGATCGATATTTCGGGCACGGCCGTGTTCGGCGACGGCGTGACGGTGTCGACGGTGAACGCCGACGACTTCGTATACGCGCAGGTGCATATTCTCGCGCCGTTGGAGTTCGTGCTCGGCGAGACACAGATCGATGCGGATATCGAACAGGAAGAAGTCGAACAGGATGATATTGATCTGATCACCGAGCATGTGATCGAGGCGCGTTTCGTCTACACGATTACCAATCACCTTCCGCTGGGCGTGGATATCGACATACTGCTCGGCGGCGATTCCACCACAGTGATGACAAATCCCGGCCTGACGATTTCCGGCCTCGGCGTCAACGCGGCGCCGGTGGTCGCGGGACTGGTTTCGGACAGCGTGACGAGCGGGGAGCAGGTGATCGTGCTGGACTCGGCCGATATCCAGGTGCTCAAAAACGACACACTGTATGTCGGGCAGCAGATCACGCTGCACGGGACGGACGGCCAGGTGGTGCGCCTGACCACAAACGACTGGCTGCGGGTCGAAGGCTACCTCCAGGTCGAGTACCGGTTCGACGGTGAGTTTTGAGGAAGGGGAACTGCAATGAAGACCACTACAACTGTACGACTGGCGGGTATCTGCCTGCTGGCGGGCGCGCTGCTGGTGACAGCCGCCGGATCGGTGTCTGCGAGTCAATCATCGGCGCGGGCGGTCGCGATGGGCGGCGCGTATATCGGGCTGGCGTCGGGCGTGGAAGCCGGGCGGTTCAACCCGGCGAACCTCGGCCTGACGGATCGCCGGCAGACCGGGCTGGAACTGGTCGGTGTCGGCGCTCATATCACGAACAACGCCTTTACGCTGGACGACTACAACAGCTATACCGGCGCGTTTCTGACGACTGACGACAAAGAATATATCCTCAGCCGGATTCCGGCGGAAGGGCTCAAGCTCGACGTCCATGCGGAAGCGGGCGTGCTCTCCGCGGCCACGGGACCCTTCGCGTTCACGATGACCGGTGTCGGCACCGCCGATATCAATCTGAGCAAAGACATCTTCGAGCTGGTTCTCAACGGCAATACGATTGCGGACACGATTCACGTCACCGGGTCGTACTCCGATGCGATCAGCTACGTATCGGCGGGATTGTCCTACGGGTACGCCCTGTACTCGCAGGGCACCCGGCAGTTGTCGGTCGGCGTTACCGGCAAGTACCTTCGCGGAATATACGTCGAGCGGGTGACGGAGCTCGAGGGGCTGGCGGCGACTCACATGACGGGCTTTACGGGCGAAGGGCGCCTGGTTGCACAAACCGCGGAGGGGGGATCGGGCTACGGTCTTGATCTGGGGGCCGCCCTGAAGCTCAGCAACGATTACACGATCGGCGCCACGCTGCATAACGCGCTGGGCTCGATCACGTGGAATTCCAACCCGAAAGAGTACGGCTACATCTTCAGCTTCGACACGATGAACGTCGACAACATGGGCGACGACTTCGTCACCTCGGAAGATTACGACAAAGAGATCGAAAGCTTCACGACCACTCTCCCCCGCGTTCTGACGGCCGGGATCGCCAAGACAAGCGGCACGGTTCGCTGGGCGGTCGACTGGGAACAGGGACTGGAGCGCAAGCCGGGCTCGTCGACAGAGCCGCGCCTGGCGCTGGGCGCCGAGTGGTCGCCGATCGGCGTACTGCCGCTGCGTGCCGGTTATGCGTTCGGCGGCGACCGTAACGCCGGGTTCTCGGTCGGTTCTGGCCTTCACGCGGCGCTCGTCCATCTCGACTTCGCGGTTGTCACCGGTAACGGATTTTCCGGCTACAGCGCCAAGGGCGCCAATCTGGCCCTGTCGCTCGGCCTTCACTTCTAGACAAGGCAGAATCTGGAGGACACGATATGAAACGCATCGCTAAGAACTTCTGTGGGATCGCGCTGGTCGCACTGTCGGCGACCGCACTGATATTGCCTCAATACGCGGCGGCCATGCCGCCGCACGAACGGCTGTACGAACAGCAGGCGGCCGGAAAGGTGTCGCTGCCGCCGGTCGTGGTCGATCAGGCCGCGCTGCACGAACGCGGTATCTGCACGGGCGACGACGACGTCATGCGCCGGTTTCTGCTGCAGCAGGCGGCCGATCGGCGGGCCGACGGTGTCGCACAGGATGCCTCCGCCGGGCCGTTCCATATTCTGGCGCTTTTGGTCGACTTCTCCGACCACACCGCCTCCGTGGCGCCGTCGTACTTCGATTCCATGCTGTTCAGCACCTCCGGATCGACCGTTCGGTCCTATTACGATGAGGTTTCATACAGCCAGATCGATCTGATCACGGTCAGCACCAACGAACCCAGTGATCTCGGCTGGCTGCGTGCACCGGAAACGTACGACTATTACGTGAATGACCAGAACGGCATGGGGTCGTATCCGCAGAATTCGCAGGGCCTGGTAGACGACCTGGTCGACATGGTGAACCCCACGGTTGACTTCTCCAACTACGACAACGACGGTGACGGGTACGTCGACGTGCTGCTGGTCATTCACAGCGGCACGGGCGCAGAGTACGCCGGTGGCACAACCGACATCTGGTCGCACAAATGGGGACTGCCGTTTCTGAAGACCGCCGACGGCGTGATTATCAGCAGCTATACGGTCCAGCCGGAGTTCTGGCAGTCGCCCGGCGACATGACGATCGGCGTGTACTGCCACGAGCTCGGTCACGGATTCGGGCTGCCGGATCTGTACGATGTTGATTACACCTCGCAGGGCATCGGCAAGTGGGGTTTGATGGCGGGCGGCAGCTGGAACGGTTCGCTGGGCAATTCGCCCGCGCATCCGAGCGCATGGTGCCGTGTGCAAATGGGAGTCAGCACGCCGGTGACCGTCAGCACGAACATGATCAACCAGTCAATCGGCGCGGTCGAAAGCGGCGGATCGATTCTTAAGCTGACCCCGTATGGCGCGGCCGCCGACGAGTACTTCCTGATAGAGAATCGCCAGCGTACCGGTTTCGACTTCGGCCTGCCGTCCTCGGGCCTCCTCATCTGGCACGTGCATGAGAGCGCTCCGAGTTCGTACGGCAGTAACAGCTATGAATGGTATCCGGGACAGCCGTCCGGCAACCACTTCGTCGTGGCGCTGGAGCAGGCCGACGGGCTTTTTGAACTCGAGAATACGTCAGGTTCAACATTCGCGGCTTCAGATGCCGGTGATCCGTTTCCCGGCTCCAGTAAACGGTATCTGTTTGGTGATACTGGTACCGTTAATGCATCTTCGTACTACAATGACACCGTCACTTCCATGATAGCAAACATCAATGATACCACAAGCGCACCGGCAATTACGGCGGATCTGGTTGTCGGTCTGGCCTCCGATATCGGCGACGACGATCCTGTGACGCTTCCGAACTCGGTCGTACTGGCGCAGAACTACCCGAATCCGTTCAACCCAAGCACGGTGATCGCGTTCAGCATCAGTGTGGCAGCCGATGTCACGCTGGAGGTATTCAATGTCCTGGGACAGCGCGTGACGACGCTTTTGGACGGTCCGGTAACGGCCGGTGAGCACCAGGTGATCTGGGACGGGACCGAAACCGACGGGCAATCGGTAGCATCGGGGATTTACTTTTACCGGCTTACGGTAGAGAGCAACGAACGCGAGGTCAAAAAGATGGTTCTGGTGCGCTGACGAAACTTAGCGCTGTGGTTCTCGTGTTTCTCCCTCTTCCCCACACACAAAACCCCCGGAGGCTCCGGGGGTTTTGTGCGTGAGTTACTCTGGACTCAGCAGATCCGGTTGTTGATATGCTGCGTCGGTCGGTTGCGGCTGGGGGAGGCGCTGGTTTTTCTTGTACAGGGTGTGACAAGCTTTACAGCGCTTCGGATCCTCGGAGAAGCCCCGCTCGGCGAAATACTCCTGTGCGCCGGCGGTAAAGACGAACTCCTCACCACAATCGCAGCAGATCAGAACCCGCGGTTCGAACCCGCTTTCCATGACTAGTCCCCCTCTCTCATCGTGCACCGGCATCCCTGCCGGACACGATGGTTACGCCAGCCACTGCATGGTAGGTAGGTCAGTTACGGAGTGTCAAGAAAAAAACTATCGGTTTCCCTTATCCTAAAATGGGTTACACGGCGAAGCCGGGCCACCCGAGAAAAGGAAGTTGACCAGATAGATGAGGTCGGAAAGATCGGCCCCCTCGGTGCAGTTTACGTCGCCCGATTCCAGTATCGGGAGGGGCGACGGTCCTCCCATGAAGAGAAAATTGACGAGGTGAATAAGATCGCTCAAGTCGACAAGGCCGTCAAACGTGACATCGCCGCGCTGCACGACGGTCGTCGCGGTTATCTGCTGCGAATCAGTCACCAGCGAGTCACTTCTTGACTGGGCGTAAAATGTCAATTGACTGTGGGTCCCCAACGGCGTGCCCAACGGAACGACCACGTCGAACTGCACATCGGCGCTGTCGCCTCCGAGGATAAACTTCGGCACGGTATCCACGACGATCCAACCCATATCGTCGCTGCAGGTCACATCGACCACATCGGACAGCGGGGACGTGTTGTATACACGGTAATTGAAGGGACGGGTGGCCCCCGAATACACGGCGGAATCGGTCACCACGGTGGTCGCGATCGCGTACGGTTCGCGAAGCGTGGCAGAGTAAGTGAACAGCGATGATCCGGAGAATTCCGAGACGTTGACGCCGACCAGCGTCACGCAGTAGAGCGTGTCGAAGTAATCGACGACGCCGGTGCCTTCCCACTTGCCGGGATCAACCACGATCGGCTGTACGGTGTGTTCGTTCGGGCCGTTCGACAGCACGAGATACGCCCGCCACTGGACGGCATCGAGACCGTTGAAGTTGACGGTCAACTGACCTTCGAGCAGTCCAGGGTAGAATTGGACGTAGCATGCCCCGTAGCCGTTGGGAATGTTGGGCGACGACTGGGAATTGACCGGATAGGAGAGGTGCGTGCGGCCGATCAGGATGGACGGGTACTGGTCCGCTTCCTCGTGGTGCAGGCCGTCATCGCGCGTGTCCGTAATGAAATTCCACACGGCGAACTCGCCAAACGCGTCGTCCTGCGAAACGCCGTAGCGGCCCATGAGCGTATCGGTCATGGCGTCGAACACGGTCTGCGTAGTGGCGCCCTGCCACGCGGCGACCATCAGTGACGTATCAAACGCCTGGGCCAGATACAGACCCCAGATGAAGCTCGCGTACGCGTGTCCGGACGCCTCCATCAGAGACTTGTTCGGTGCGTTGAAGAAGTCTGTCAGGTAGTTGTAGTTGTCGTTCACATGATCAAAGGCGATATCTTCCATGTAGGTTGCATCAAGCTCCATAAACCAGGTCCCTTCGTAGGCGTCGTACGCAAACTGGACGGCGTGATGGAACTCGTGCGCGGCGGTGACTTTGGCGGCGCCCCACTGATCGCCTTCGGGATCGTCGTTGGGCGGGAAGTTGATGAAGTCGCGGTGCATCACGATGTGAGAATACCGGTCGTCCGACGGCAGCGGCCCATCCCCTTCGCGAACGGTATACCCGTAGTATCCCATTTCCTCGAAATAGATATCGTACTTATTGTCGCCGCCGAGATTGTTGTCCGGGGGCGGATCGAGGTATCCGAGGGCACGGTGTTCGGCCAAGCTGGAATCAAAATACGCCGCGATCCGTTCGACGAAATCAGGGACTCCACTCATGTCGGCGTCGGCGGAAGGCACGGCGTGAGACCCGGTGATGTCGTAATGCAGCTTGAAGAAGCCGCCCGGTGAGTCAAACGTGTACACGGTGGCCCAACGAATCATAGCGTCTTTGTACGCTTCCTGTGTCGACGGAAGCAGGAAAGGCCAGTCCTGAGTAGCAATACGGTTCAGCACCAGACAGGCGCCACGGGAAGCGTCATGAGCGGTGGCCAGCGCGCCGGCGGCGAAACGGGCAGGCAGAGCGTCCGGTGTCCGGATGGCGGCCACCTCGAGAAGCACCCGCTCATCGAGTGACAAAGACCCGGCCTGATACTCAGCCTCGATTAGCGTCAACGGATCGGACGCCGCATTGATAGCGGAAGCACTGAGGCAGGTGAGCAACAGGGCTGGAATAAGCGCAGCGATAACACTCTTCATCATCCGTTCAGCCTTCCCACATCTGGTTTTACTCTGTATCGGCTCGAAGACTTCTACTGAGCATACGGGAGATACCGCATTGTCTGACACGCCGATGACAACGACACTCTGTTTTGCATCCTGCAACGAACTCGGTTGTGAGGATAATGGCCGGTCTATGGGAGATACGCAATCCCGAAGACCGACACGGGTGTAACACTGTGGTTCCCGGACCCGTTCACCGGGCGCGGGCAAACACACACAGTACGCACTTAATGTACTGGATATCAACAAGTTGTCAAGAACATTCGATACTTTGACCGACTAGAAATACTGGCCGGTGCCGAAGGACACTTCCCACTGATTGTCCTGATTGCGTGAGAGGTCGATTCTGAACAGCTCGGCGTTGGATGCTTTCTCAAGTGAGATCCTGAGCCCGACACCAATGGTCTGGTGGAAGTCCTCGATGAGGGTTGCCTCGTCCGGTTTCCATGACCGGGCCAGGTCGGTGAACAGCACACCGCCGAATTGGACCGACAGCAGCTCCAGCCCGGGGAACCATCGGGTTTCCAGGTTGGCGACAACCATGCGGTCGCCGATCCGAAAGCGGCGGGGGAAGCCGCGGAGACCGCTGGCTCCGCCGAGTTCGAGGCGGGCGGAGTTGTCCGAGCGCCAGTCACGCTGGTAAAGGACCCGTGCGGCAAAGGTGACAATGGGCAGCCGGTTGTTGTAGTACACCACCGAGACTTGCGACCACCGGCGCAGGTCACTTTCGCGACGGAACCAGAACGTGCGGTCGTAATTGATGATCAGAAGGTTATGCCTGAACCGTCCGGCCAGCCGGGCTTCGAAGGTCAGCAGGTCATAGCGATAGTCATTGAGTCCCGGAACGAACGCCCGCCCGGCGCGGAGGGTCAGGCTTTGCCCGAGAGTTACGTCCTCGACCTGATCGAATCCGTTGAGTCGGCGGGTCGTGGCAAATTCGAGATTCTGCAGAAAAGCGCCGCCGACAATCTCGTGGGCGACCGAGTCGGTGGGAAAGACTATGTCGCCGGGGTCAACGCCCTCGGCGATCTTGCGGTCGAAGGTCGTTTCAAAAACGTACCGGTAGTTCAGCATCAATCCGGTCTTGTTTTTGTAAGAACCCCATCGGTAGATGCCCTCAAGGAGGAACTGGTCGGCGGCGCTGGTAGAACGGGCCAGCAGGCTGTTGTTGTCGTCGTACAGGTCGCGGCGGGCGCCGCGCGCCAATACGCTGGCCCCAAATGAGAATCTTTGCTGCAGGTTGTAGAAGGGCCGACCGACTGTCAGTTCCTTGATTTCGTCGGTGGGGTCTCCCTTGTATCTGAGGCCGAGCAGAAACGGATGTCCGAAGACGCGGCGGTCCTGGAAGCGCGCCTCGGCGAAGTTTTCGTCGGCTTCCTGCATTTCATACTGAAGCAGCAGGTACTGGTTCAGCCCAAGGAAATTATCCTCTTCGAACCCGATCTGGAAGTCGGTCTCGTCGCCGTTTCGCTGCAGCACCACGCCGCCGGTGAGGCTCCATCGATCGGTCGTGACAAGGCGGACGAGCAGGCCCCCGCTGTCGAGTTCTTCGATTTCCCACCAGGCGTCGTAGATGGAATAGTCGGAGCGGAGATTTCGTGCGGTTTCGCGGGCCAGTTCGGAAGAGAACCGGTCACCGGGGGCGAAGAGCAGCTCGCGACGGATGACGTGCTCGCGGGTGACGATGTGCAGTCGGTTAGCGGTGCGGAAGAGAAAACCGGCGTATTGCGGATCGTCGGTATCAAAGATGTTGCGACTGTCGACAACCAGAGAATCGATGGTACGGCCGTCGTATCGGCCCAGGGTGGAATCGCGGGCGGCCAGCTCGGCGTCGACCGGTTCCGACCAGAGGGCGGACTCGGCGGCCGACAGGCCGGTAACGTGGATCAGGACGGCAAGTGCGCACACTATCCAGGTTGTCTTCAGCACGTGGTGTCTCCTGGGGCGCCCGGGGTTTCGGTATCGGTTGCCGTGTTTGCCGCTGAATCCGTTCTCGGGCGGGCCTGTCTCAAGCAATTCTCCAAACTAACCGATAATATAATGACTCTGTGCAAGTTAGCAAAGAAGCGTCTATGATCCGCAAGAAACTGGGCGAGCTGCTTATTGAACGAGGGCTGGTCACGCAGGACCAGCTTGATGAGGCGTTACGCCAGCAACGTGTTTCCAGTCAGCGCCTGGGGACTCTGTTGGTGCAGCTTGGCCATGTCTCGGAAGATCAACTGACCGACGTCGTGTCCGAGCGGCTCGGTATCCCCCGTGTTTCGCTGTCGGCGATGGTTATCGATCCGCAGGTGATCCAGCGGCTGCCGGTCGAAACGGCCCGGCGCTACTCCCTGATCCCCATTTTCGTTATCGGGAATACGATGACGCTGGCGATGGCCGATCCGCTGAACATAATCGCCATAGACGAAATCAAGTATCAGACCGGCCTGGACGTCAAACGTGCGATCGCCACGGAATCTGAGATCAAGGAGGCGATCGAGGAGTACTATTCGGTCGCGGACTCGCTGCAGGAGATCGTATCGAGTCACGCGGCGCAGGAGTTGACGGTTGGTCGGGAAGCCGCGGTGGAGCTCAACGAGGAGGCCGACAGCCCGATCATTCGCCTGGTCAACCTGATCATATCCAAGGCGATTCGCGACCGCGCCAGCGACGTGCATATCGAACCGGACGAGAAAAGCGTACGCATCCGTTACCGGGTGAGCGGCGTCATGCGCGAGGAGGCCTCGCCGCCGAAGTCCATGCAAAACGAGGTGATTTCACGGATCAAGATCGCGGCCAACCTCGACGTTTCCGAGAAGCGCCTTCCGCAGGACGGGCGCTTTCTGATGAACACGGAAAGCGGGCCGGTAGACCTGCGCGTATCGACGCTGCCGACGATTCACGGAGAAAAGATCGTGATTCGCATCCTCGACCGACGCAATCTGTTCATGACCCTGCACCAGCTCGGCATCGAGGAACAGCTCGAACAGGAATGGATGAGCCTGATCACCAAGCCGGAGGGTTTGATCCTGATCTCGGGGCCGACCTCGAGCGGCAAAACGTCCACGCTGTACACGACGCTGCAGCAGATCAACTCGGTGGAGAAAAACATCGTGACGGTCGAGGACCCGGTGGAGTACTCGTTGCCTCTGGTCAATCAGGTGCAGATCAACGAAAAAGCCGGTCTGTCGTTTCCGTCGACCCTGCGATCGATCCTCCGCCAGAATCCCGATGTCATCATGATCGGGGAGATTCGGGATCGGGAGACGGCGCAGATGGCGGTACGATCGTCCCTGACCGGTCATCTGGTCTTCTCGACCATTCACACCAACGACGCGCCATCGGCCGTCACGCGACTGCTGGATATGGGCATCGAGGACTACCTCGTCGCGACCGCGCTGAAGGGCGTGCTGGCCCAGCGCCTCGTTCGGGTCAATTGCCCGAATTGCGCCGAGACATACACACCGTCGCCGGGCGTTCTCTCCCGCGCCAACATCCCGCCCGACCTGCTGTCGGGCATGACGTTCAAGCGCGGCGTCGGCTGCAACCAGTGCAAACTGACCGGCTTCCAGCACCAGGTCGGCGTTTTCGAGCTCATTCGTGTGACGCCGACAATCTCCGAGATGATTCTCGGCGGCATATCGATCAACCGAATACGAGACCAGGCCGTGCACTCGGGCTACGTGCCGCTGTTTGAGGCGGGACTCGCCAAAGTTCGGGCAGGACTCGTCTGCCTCGAAGAACTGCTCAAAGAAACGTCGCACGTCGAAGAACTGCCGGTAATGGAACAGGCAATGCAGATGGGTTACAGTAATGCCGGCACGGCAGTATAAGTACGAAGCCTACAACCGGGCCGGCGAGGTTCGGACGGGTAAGTTGACGGCGCGCGATGAATCGCAGGTCGAGCAGCACCTGGCCGAACAGGACCTGATGCCGATCAGCATCAGCACCGTCAACCGGCGATCATTCCAGCCGTCGCTGGGGTTTCTCGGGGCTTCGGCCTACGAGCAGCTCATCATGTTCACCAACTCGCTGGCGACCATGCAGCGTTCCGGCGTCCCGCTTCTGCGGGCTCTGAGCATCATCAGGATCGGCAAAGAAAACGGCCACTTCAATCGGGTCATCGATTCCCTGAGGCTCGGGGTGGAATCGGGCCGTCCGTTGTCACAGTCCATGGAGGAACACCCGGAGGTATTCTCCCGCGTGTACGTTGCATCGGTCGCCGCCGGCGAAGAATCGGGTCGCCTCGAGCATACGCTCGACGAGTTGTCGGCGATGCTCGAAAAGGAAATGGAACTCAGCCGTCAGATAAAGCAGGCGACCCGTTATCCGCTTATCGTGCTCACCGTGATCGGCCTCGCGTTCATCGTCATGATGACGTTTGTCGTGCCCCGATTTGTCGAGTTTTATTCGGCGTTCGACGCGCAGCTGCCCGGTCCGACCCGAGCGCTTATCGCGTTCAGCGAGTTGATCACCTCTTACTGGGCATACGGGCTTGGTTTGCTTATCGCCGCCGCCCTCGTGTTCCGCCGCTGGCTGGCGACCGATTCCGGCCGCGCCCGGTTCGACAGCTTCATGCTGCACATCCCGATCATCGGCAACCTGATCGTCAAGGGCAATGTCGCCCGGTTCGCGCTGATGTTTAGGATACTGTTTCAGGCGGGAATCCCGCTGGTCAAGACGCTGGAGATCCTTGCCTCGACGGTGAAAAACACGCAAATCGGAGAGGAAATCCAGAGGCTGTCAGAGCTGTTTCGCAAAGGCCGTGACATCAATTCGGTCAAAGGGCTGTTCCGCTGGTTTCCCGAGCTGTCACTGCACATGATGGACATCGGGATGGAGTCGGGTTCGCTCGACCGGATGATGCAGCAGGTTGGCGCTCACTACTCGCAGGAGACCATGTACCGGTCCCGTCAGTTGACGTCAATCCTCGAACCCCTGCTGACGCTGGTGCTGGGAGCCTTTGTCCTCGTCATGGCGCTGGCCATCTTCCTGCCAATGTGGAGCTTAATCAAGGTATTCCAGGGGTAGGCTGCTCAAGCCGCCCAGAGCAACGGACGATACATATACAAAGTGTCTCAATAAATCTCAGAAGGAGTCAGACCATGTACACATTGGCAAACCGGCGGGGGTTTACGCTGATCGAGTTGGTCATCATAATCGTGATCCTCGGCATATTGGCGGCGGTCGCCATTCCGAAATACCAGGATATAACCGGCGAGGCGAAAGAAGCATCGTGTCGGGCGGCGCTGGGCAGCATCCGCTCCGGCATCACGATCTACTACGCCAACCAGGCGGTGAAGAACGGACAGGCCGCGTGGCCTCCGATCGACAGCCTCGCGAATGTCGGGACGGTCATGATGCACGGCATACCGGCAAACCCGTACCAGCATCCGGACAGCGCTGCGGATTCTATCCTTGTCGGTTACAGTAAGGGCACGACGATCGGGACGGTCGGCGGCTGGGTGTACAACGACAGCACCGGCGAAATCTGGCCGAACACGAACGATATCGGCGAAGCCAACTGGTAAGACCGGGAGGCGCGATGAAAACCGTGACGCGCCTCTCCCGACGGCTAAACAGGACCGGCTTCACGCTCGTGGAGCTGGTCATCATTATCGTGACCCTCGGCATTCTCGCCGCCGTGGCGGTGCCGCGGTTTGCCGACGTGGCGGAGGGATCGAGGCAAACGGCCACCCGGGACGAGTTGAACAAGCTCAAGAGGGCGATTATCGGAGATCCGTCGGCTGTCGCCGGGGGCGAGCATGTTGACAGGGGCTTCGAAGGCGACGTCGGTTACCCGCCGTCGTCCCTGCACGATCTGGTGCGCAAGCCGGATTCAGTTGCCGCGTACGACCGACTGACCCGTCTCGGCTGGAACGGACCGTACATCGACAGCGCCGAGAACAAGTATCTGACCGACGCCTGGGGTAATGCCTACGGCTACGATCCGGCCGCACGCCGGATAGTCTCGGGCGGGCCGGGCAACGGTGACAGCATCGTGGTCACCTTTTAAGCACTGGGCGGGTGCCAATGCGATTGTTCAACGTGAGCGTGCGCCCTCGGACGGAACCCGTACAAGGGACCGGCTCGGAGTCCGAGGATCCGGCCCCGGTCGTCTCGCACGAGACAGTGGAGCGGCCGTGTCGACCGCGTCGCGTGCATGCACACGGCCGCTGGCTCTCGTTTGCGATCACCCCCGATTCGGTCGAGATGTCTGCGGCGCGTCGCAGCGGCCGTAAGACGAAACTGATTGAAATCCGCAAGATTTACACGACCGCCAATCTCGTGACGCGCGAGTCACGGGTTGACTTCATCTGCCACACAATCGAAGACTTCGTCAACGAGTTCGGTGGCCGCAGGCCCCGCGTTTCGCTGGTTATCAACGGACCCGAGACCGCCTTACGGACTCTCGAACTGCCCGCCCTCTCCGGGAGCAAGCTGGCGTCGGCCGTGACGTTCGAGGCGCGCAAGCGTCTGCCGTTCCCGATCCACGACTGTTATTACGACTATCGAATTATCGCCCGGATGAAGCGCGCCGGTAAGGAATACGTGCGGGTCCAGTTGCTGGCGGCAACCCGACGGCTTGTCGACGAACTCCTCGAATACTTCAGCCGGCTGGGGCTTCGGGTCAGTCAGACCTACGTGGCGTACGACGCCATCGGCCAATTGCTGTCCGCCCTGCCGGAGTACCGGCCGGACAGCAACTTCGCGCTGATCAACGTGGAACGCACCGGGACGCACATCTCGTACTACCGGGGTGGGGATCTCGAGTTTTACCACATCGCGTCGCTGGGGTCCTCGTCGCTGGCGGGGCGAACGGACGAAGGCCGTTTCCGGGACTTCGCCGATCTGCTCGCGCGCGAGATCCAGAACTCGCTGGACTACTACACAGGTCAATACGCCACGCACTTCACGAACCGCGTGTATGTCTACGGCGATCTGGCGTATACGGACGAACTGGTCCGGTTGCTGCGCGATCAGTTCGGATTCGAATTCCTCGTCTTCCCCAACGAAAACCTTCGCAACGTCCACTTCGACGCAAACCGCGTGTCATCGTCCCCGGCCGTGTGCCTGCAGACGGCCGCGGCTTCAGCCTGCCCGGTCCTGCTGCCGAATCTGCTTCCGTCGCGGCAGCTCACCGTCCTGCGGGCGCGACTACAGCACCGGCTCGCGCTGGCGGCACTGGTGGTACTGGGCGTGTCACTCGGCGCCACCTCATGGTTGCAGTTTCGAAGCATCGGCAGGCAGGAACTGCGGAGCGCCCAGATCCAGACCGAGGTCACGGCATTCGAGCGATCCGATATGTTCAGCAGCTATCATATCGCCAAACAGCTTGTGGCCACAAACCGGTCGTACATAGATAAAATCCACCAGGAACCGAGTTATCTCGGATTGAACTTCAAAGAGCTGTCACGACTGACTCCCGAGGGAGTGCTGTTGCGGCAGCTGGAATACTCGCCGACCGCCAGCGGACGCGATCTCGTGCTCATGGGCGTGGTCTCCTCCCCCGACCTGCCCCCTGAGCTCATACTGGCGGAATACGTGGAGCGCCTGAACAACTCCCCGTGGTATGTCGACGTTACTGTCGACCGTCACGTCAAGCGAGCGGCAAAAGAGACCTTCGAACTGGAATTCACCCTGAGCATGCGGGGGCTGTCGTGAGCAATCGCATGTTCGCTTATTACGCAGCGGCGGTCGGCCTGACTCTGGCCTGGTTTTTCTTTGCGTACCGTCCGCTGGTGGTGCGACTCGCAGAGTCACAGAGCGCGGCCGACCGGCTCGAGCAGCGGCTGGAGGACTATCGGGCGACCGCTCGCGAGCTTCCGATGCTGCTCGAACGACAGAAGGAATTGCAGCAGTCCAAGCAGATGTTGGAGTCGAGGCTGTACGCCAAGGCTGACATACTGTCGTTGATCGGCGACGTCAAGTCGCTTGCCGCCGCATCAGGACTGAAAGTCTATGACATTACTCCTTCGATGGAGGAGTTGCTGCAGCTGAACAGGCGGGCGCGGTCGACGGAACCGCTGTTTCTGGAGCTGGCCGTCACGGTCGATGGGCGGTTTGTCGATTTCGGCGCGTATGTCGCGTCATTGGAAGAGCAGGTGTTTTTCCGGGGAATCACCCGGTGCTCGGCTCACGCGGGGAAAAACCCGGGTGATCGGATTCGCTGCACGATTGGTTTCCGCGCGCTGCTCGGCAGCACGGAGGGACCGGCATGACCGAACGGACGCGAAAGAAAATCGTTTACGGCGCGCTGATCGTGGCGGTGCTGTGGGGAGCGTACAATTTCTCCGACCGGAATGCCGAACCGTACCGCTCCGAACCCGCACCGACGATCCAGCCGGCAGGCGGGACCGCTGCCGCCGTACGGGAGCTTGACGAGAGCGAGATCGCGCGGGTCAGGGCCGCCGGGTGGGGACGCGACCCGTTTGGCGTGCTGCAGCAGGGGCGGCGCGTGTCCGGACCGTCGTGGAACCTCCGGGGGATCATCTACAGCGCGTCCAGCCCGCTTGCGTACATCAACGGAAGTCGGGTCGGGATCGGGGATACGATTAACGATGCAACCGTGGTTGCAATTACAAGAACAGCAGTGAAGCTGCGACACCAGGGCCGGGAATTCGAGATCCGCGTACATAAAGGTTAAGATCATGAAGTTCATCATCGCAATAGTATTGATAAGCACGGCGGCGCTCGTCGTGTCAGTCGGGGCGGGACCGCTGGATTCCGATAAACGCATGTCGATGGAGTTGGAGTCGGTCCCCCTGCTTGACGTGCTGAACATGATCGCCCAGCAGAACGGCCTGAACCTCGTCATCTCCGGACGGGTCAGCGGCAACGTCTCCCTGCGGCTCGAGGATGTGGACGTCGCGACCGCCCTCAACGCGGTGCTGGTTGCCAACGGATACAGCTATTTTCTGCGGGACGACGTCATAGTCGTGAAGCCGTCGGACGAAGTCGCGCCGGGGGATTTGGAGTCGCGGATGGTGACGCTTCGGTATGTCTCCCCCGCCACCGTGCAGCGGGCGCTGCAGTCGCGTCTTTCCGACAAAGGCCAGGTGGTGGTGCTGGACAAATCCGACGCCTCGGGTACATCAGGCGCGACGCCCTACAAGGCGAACCGCATCCTGATCACGGACTTTCCGACTCTTCTGCCCCAGCTTCTGACGATAGTGGCCGATATGGATACGCCGGAGCGGGTCATCATGATCGAGGCCCGGATTATCGAGACCAAGGTGGACGCCAACTCTCAACTCGGGTTCTTGTGGCCGACATCGGCGTCGGTGGACATGACCGGCGCAACGGCCGTGACGACGACAACCACCGGTGACGACGTGACAACGACGACTGCCCGGGACGGAGCCGGCGCGTACAACCCCAACGACGGATCATGGACGTGGGGCACGCTGACGGTCAACCAGCTTTCGATGGTCCTCGATATGCTGGAGGAGGACGGGAAGTCGCGGCTGTTGTCGGATCCGCGGTTGACGACGGTGGAGAATCACGAAGCGGAAATCAAGATATCGACGGTGATACCGATTCAGACGATCAACCGGTTCACCGAGGGGGCGGCGGTGACGGACATCGTGACGTTTCAGGATGAAGAGGTCGGCATTTCACTGCGGGTGACGCCGCGAATCAACGAGTCGGGCACGATAACGCTGGATGTGAACCCGTCGGTGGCGGATATCATCGGCTTCAGCGGTCCAGCGGACAACCAGAAGCCGATCACCTCGGAGCGCTCAATCCGGACGACGATCACGGTCCAGGAGGGCGAGACGGCGGCGCTGGGCGGGCTGCTGAAGGAAGACGAGATTATCAAGGAGCGGCGCGTGCCGCTGCTGGGTCATATTCCGCTTATCGGGAAGCTGTTGTTTACGAACCGGTCGAAGGAGAAGTCAACCAGCGACCTGATTATCCTGATCACGCCGACAATCGTTCGGTAGGCCGGGCGTCCTTCATCAGCCGCCAGCGTTGCGAGCGGCTGACATACATCTGCACGGCAAACACCAGAAGCACGAGATTGCGTACGACCGATGTCCACGCGGATTCGGTCGCCGATCGGGCGGTTTTGAAACAACCGCAGTCGATATCGATTCCTCGGGCGATAGTCGTTGACAGGGCGATCACGAACACGACGAGCAGGACGTTCATCCAGAGCGCGGCGCCGCGATACAGCACACCGAGGATGAGAAATACCCCGGCGACAAACTCGATCCACGGAAGCACGAGGGCCAGCAGGTTTATCAGGTAGCCGGGCATGAGATGATAGTACCAGATCGATTTGGCGAACGACGCCGGCTCGATAATCTTGTAGATGGAGGCGTAGATGAATACGCCGCCGACCAGCAGCCGCGAAAACATCGTCAGGTAGTCGTTATCGATCAGTTTTCGCATTCCGGATGAACCTCAAGGTCAAAGCCGAACGTCGCCCATTCGCGGGCGCCGCCGAAGAAGATCGACGGGCGGGTGTAGCCGAATTCCTGCATGTTGCGCGCGAGATGCAAAGACAGATCGCATTCCTCGCCCGAACAGAAGACGATGATGGGTGTGTCTTTGTCGACAAAGCCCAAAGCCGAGTCCAGGTAGGCCGGGAGATTCTCGGCGGGCAGGTAATCGAAGGGAATGTTGATCGATCCGGGAATGGTGCCGCAGGCGAATTCATAGGGTTCGCGGGCGTCGACAAAAACGACATCGCCGGCGGCATGCTCCATCTGGGCCACGTTGATATCGATAAACGGCGGATCGCCTTCCATCGCCGAGGGCGGGACAATGGGACCGTCGCCGGATGAAATATCCCGGTATTTACCGATGAAATCGACGGCGTTCGGGGAAACGAGATTGATTCCGAGTCCCAGGATCGCCGCGAGGATGAAAATCGAGGTTGCCTGTCTCAGTCCCATTCGGATCGATAGTCGTTAGTGGCTTCTGCCGGTTTTCAATTATACACGTAAGGTTTCGCAAGGTCGTCATTTTTGGTCACAGATCAAGCTGAAAATGGCATAAAAAAGATTCACCCGGATTACTCCGGGTGAATCCAGTACGACCGCCCTGGCGTGATCTTGGGATGTGCCGACACTGTTTTCCTAAAAGCCCCGAACGCTCGGTTTGCCGGTTATGCCGGGATTAACCAGAGAATATCTTCCTCGTAAAATTTTTCCGACAACCTGGACAAACTTGTTGGGCGTCAAGACCTGCAGACCGTACAAATGCCAGCAGTCCTTTTCTCCTGTGGGAACGTACTGTTCGGCCTCTTTTCTCTTCGGCATACAATTACTCCCTATGCACGACTGTTATCCTCCAGGGTCCGTAGTTACACCGGAATACACACGATAGCAGTACATACAGGGATGCCGCGTTCGAAGAAGGTATCACCTCCTCAAGAGCCTCAATGGACTTTAAGGTGCGCCGGACTCAGCTTTCAGGATCCCAAGTGACACGGCGAATGAAAAACGGGGCCGTACATCAGTAGCTTCGCTTTTCACCCTAGTTGCAATATATGAACCGTTGTTAAGCAGTTCAACCAAAAAACGAAAAAAAGGTACTCTCTGTTCGATTTTTTGTCGTTATGACAATTGTCGCCGGGGTATTGATAATACATTGCCATACACATACTTAACAATTTGCCGGGCCACCCGGTTCGTCCCAGCAGCCCCGCAGCCTTGCGATAAAGTCGGCTAATATGACAGGGCGTGCTTGTCGCGGAGCCGGTTCAACTCGGTAACGGTGATACCGTACTTGTCGGCAGTCTGCTGGCGAATCTCGTCGACCGCGACCCGTTTCTCGTATGCCGACAGGTCGGCGGGCAGAGCCAGGAAGAGCTGTTTGTAGTGGGCCAGAACAGTCAACTCGCGCTGGCGGCGTTGTTCGACCGAATCCATGTTCTCCGCATCTCGAGCGGTCTGGGACCGGTTACTCAGTGCGGTGATCGCGCTGTCGCGGCGTACGATCTCTTCTCCGAGAGAATCGAGCTGATCCTCATACTGCTGGGTGTGGCGGGAGACTGAATCAGCAAACGCGGCCTCGGCAGACTGAAGCGTCCGCTGGAGAGAGTCGATGACTTCCCGGTCACGATCACCGTCCTGTCTGCCTTGTTGCAGACCCTCGGCAAAGACCTGCTGACGGTTGCGGTCCTCCCGCCAGTCTTTGACGTAGGCGACTCCGACGATAAGGGCAATCAGCAGTATCGCTAGCAACAGCTTCTTCATAGTGACTCCGATCTTCCTGCACTCCAACTATGGGCGAGGTTGAGTCACGGTCAAGTTTGAAATAGCTGCCACTTCCCAGAACCGGTCACGGCAGATTATACCGGCTCGACCGCCTCGGCTTCGAGCCGTTTCAGAGAGAGATGCCGCGTTTTGAGGAAGTAGAACCCGAGCGCGGTCACCGGGATGTACTGCGCCGCATGCAGCACCAGGGCGAACGCACCGGCCTGTTCGGTCGGCACACCGTACAGCTTGAGTGTGACGGCCACACCGGCGTGGTAGACGCCGACAAAACCGGGAGATGACGGTATGAGTATGGAAATAGACACGATCACCAGCAGTACAAATGAGGCAGCAAGGTGAAGGTCGAATCCGAACGCCTGGAATACGAAATAGTTGGACAGCCCGTACACAAGCCAGATAAGCAGGGTGTGTGTCGCGACCCAGAAGACGGCGGTCTGATCGGTCATGAACTCCAGTCCGCGTGAAAAGCGCATCACCACGTCCTGAATGCGCTGCTTCACGCCCCCCGGCAGGAAAAACATCGTGCGTACGACCAGCATACCCGCCTGCTGCGGCCGGGTGGCGAGATACAGGACGAACGCCAACCCGAACACCGCGACTGCAACCGCGACGTACGTCCCTTTCTCCAGACTCATGCTGAGTTCGGAGTCGGTCACGGGCAGTGACGAGACGGCAAACACGCCGCCGAGAATGGCCAGCAGGGCCATAAGATCAAACACCATACGCTCTACGAAAATAGTCGCCAGCGACGCCGACTTGCTGATATCGGCGTCCTGCCGCGACAGCGAGTAGGCCCGCACAAACTCACCCAGCCGAAGCGGGAGGACGTTGTTGGCCATAAAGCCGATACAAGTCGACGCCAGCAGCGCTGAATAGGAAACGCGCTTGATCGGTTCCAGCATGAACTGCCAGCGGTACGCCCGCTGGTACAGGGAAAGAATCACCAGCATCATGTTCGGCAGCAGCCACCAGTAGTTCACTCGTTGCAGCACGGCCACGAGTTCCCGTATGCTGATTTTATGAAATACCGCATACAGCAGGGCCACCGAGATGAGGATGCCGACGGCGATCGAGATCACTCGTTTCCGACTGCCGGTCATCGACGTCCCTCCGCAACATCCCGGGCCACCGTCTCGAACGCGCGTGCGGCCGCATCCCAGTCAAACGTCCGCGCCCAGTCCAGCGCACCCTGTTCGAGCCGCTTTCGTTCGGTTTCGTTCTGCAGAAGCCGGATCAGTTTCTCCGCAAGCCGGCCGACATTCCCATATTCGTACAGGTATCCGGTAACACCATCGCGCACGGAATCGCGCAGGCCCGGACTATCGGCGGCGACAACCGCCGTGCCGACGGCGTTGGCCTCGATATTCGTCAACCCCCAGCCTTCTTTCAACGACGGCAGCACCGCCACATGGGCGCGACGCAGACGGTCGACTTTCTCTGCGGAGGAGACAAAGCCGGGGAATTCGACGTGTGCCGCCAGACCCAGACCGGCCGCCAGTTCCTTCAGGGGTTTCACATAATCACCGTCGCCCACCACCATCAGCCGGGAGCCGGGCACCCGATCGCGCACCAGTCGAAAGGCCGCAATGAGGTGCTGTATGGACTTGTACTTCTTGATGCGGCCGAGATACAGAATGGTGGGAACGTCATACTTGCCGACCGACGGATCGTACGAATAGCGCGAGCGGTCGATGCCGCAATGGATGATTGATATATCCCGCTCGGGAATTCCCCGGGCAATCATGTCGCGGGCGGTCGATTCGGAAATCACGTTGAAGTGACAACCGCGGTATACGGGTATCAGCGGTCGTTCGGCGAGATACACGTATGTCGCCAGAACCACATTCACCTCGTGGAACACGGTGGTGGCGAACAGGTGAGGAACCACCACCAGCCGCTTCATATCCAGATACAACGGCGTGTAGAACGGGATCTTGTTGATATCCTCGATCAGCAGGTCATACCTGTCCTGCCGGGCCAGCTTGCGGAGCGCGAAGGGAACATGCAGGTTGAATGTATACCGATTGCCGCGGCGCACAATCCGCACGCCTTCGACCGTCTCCTCCCCCGCTCCGCCGGGAAAACCGGAACACAACAAAGTCGCCCGGTGACCGTACTGCACCAGCCGGCGCAGCAGTTCCTCGATATGCACTTCCGCCCCGCCCGCAAAGGGATTTTTCAGGTCATTCCAGTTCACAACGAGCAGGTTCATGGATTCGGCGCACCATCGGGTTGACGTGATTGCATCTGGAGGCGAATCAGCTCCTGGTCCAGCCGTGCGAGCAGCGTCTGCGCCCTTTCGTGGCCGGGGTTCTGTCGCAACCAGCGTTCGAGCAAATCCTTCAGTTTGAGCAGGTCCCTGCCTTCCACGTGCAGCTTGACGGCTTCTTCGAACGCCTGTTCGAGATGCGGGTGCTCGGTCAGAAGGCTGTCGAGGATAACCTCGGCGCTGTCGTTTTGCCCGAGCGTACGCTTGGCGCGCGCCCAATACACGGCCAGACGTTCTTTTTCGGGCGACGGTTCCGCGCGCACGAGTGCGGCGGCATCGGCGTCGCGACCCATATCACCGTACAGGTTGCCCAGATAAATCACTGCTTCGCGGTTGTGAGGGATATTCTCGACCGCAAGCCGGGCCATGTCGGCCGCTTCATTATGGCGACCGGCTCGTCGAAGCGTATCCGCCACCATGAGAATGGTATGTGCCATGTTGTACGTCACGCGAAGCGTGGTTTCGTCCTTGTGAATCGTCGGGTCATTGAGTCCCCGGAAGCGGAATGTCGCGGTATCGCGAAGCAGTTCGACCGACCGCTCGATATTGACCGTCATGCCGTTGCCGTCCGGCATCAGTCGCCATTTCATCCCGGACAGCTCGAGCCGGTGGTCGATAGATTCATTGCGGATGCGGCGGAAGCCCGGAGAACAGGTGACCGCGAAATTGATCGGCACCCTCGGGTAGTTGTTCACGTAAATGGCATCGATCACCTGGTGTGATACGCGATAGAGTTCTCCGTCCTGAAACCGGTAGGCGCGCAGCGCCCTGATGTCATCATCGGTCCAGCCGAGTTCAAGTCCCATGTAGTCGCGCAACTGCCGAATGTACCAGTCAAGGTTGGCAAGTGACAGATTGACCACGCGAACGTCTTTGCGCAGACCGTACGCTTCCTGAAGGCACCAGAGCGGGAAGGTGTCGTTGTCACCGTTGGTGAACAACACCGCATTGGGGTCCGCCGACATGAGCAGATCGAAGCCGTAGTCGTACGCTACGTAGTTCCGGGAGCGATCGCACACGAAGTAGTTTTCCGCCAGGGCATACGCGGGAAGCAGAAACAGCGCACAGACCGATGCGGTAATGACGCCGCGCCCGGCGGCCGAGAACGAGCGCACGGACTCCCGGACAAACTGCACGAGTGTCGTCACGCCGACGCCGATCGTCATGCCGAACAGAATAAACGCACCGGTGAAAAAGTAGTCGCGGTCGCGAACCTCGAGGTAGTCCTGACCCGACGGCGTCATCCGGGTACCGTCGGCGAAATTCATATACAGGACCAGACCGACCGATGTCAGCAGCAGAATGAGCAGCAGGTGAAGCCCGATCCGGGGCTTGCGTCGAACAACCTCCCACAGCCCGAAGAGCCCGAGCATAAAAAGCAGGAAAAATCGCGGGCCGGTGAGTCCGTACTGCGAACGGAAAAAGCCCCAGAATCCCATGCGTTCGAACGTCCCGAACTGGTTCTCCCACTCGCCGCGCCGCTCGAACATGCGCTCGATCATCGACTCCGATCCGTATTGTTTCCGTTCTATGAACTGGATGGTCGCCTGCAGGGACTGCGACGGATCGTTTTCATTGATGAAAGGATCCTGGGCGGAGCGGATCGGGATGTAGACGTGGGCCGAGAACCCCAGCACGGCCACGACGAGCATCACGAGCGACTGTTTCCATCGCCTGTCTTTCAGCGCCAGGCCGAGGCCGACCGAAACCACCGCGGCTGCCAGCAGACCGACCGCGAATTCTACGACGCCGAGGATGATTGTCGAGACGCCGACCAGCGGAATGAGCGTGAACCAATTGATATGCCGCCGCAGCAGCCAGCCCAGACCGGCCATCAGGACTACGGTGAAGCCGAGGAATACGGCGTATCCTCGGATGTTGAGTATTGCCACCAGAGCGAGCGCCGCCGCGACGAGAACGAACAGGGGCGGATACAACCGATGATACGACGCATCGGCGCTGCCTCGACTGAGCGCGCGATAGCGCGACAGGCAGTACAGCGAGTAGAGCACGGTTGCCACCAAACCCGCGGCTCCAACCGCGATGAGTGTACCCGATGGCGGCGTGGCGTCGCCGCCGATCGATCTCCACGCGATGGACACGACCGGCAGCACGGATATCACAAGGCCGGCGAAAATGATCCACACGGATGCCGGGATGTTTTCGAATGAGAAAACATAAAACACATAGAGCGCCAGCACGATAGTGACCGGCAGATAGAACGGGATTTCATCGGGCCGGGACGACAGTATAAACAGCAGAAACAACTCGAGGACAAAAAAGACCGCAACTTGAAACCATCCGCCGGCGGGCGTCTCTTTTCTCAGGATGAAGAACAGCGCCGCGATCGGCAGGATGAGAAAGGTCGCCATGTGGACGCCGATCCCGAGTGTCGCCAGGTACACGACCAGCATCATAATGCGGCCGCCGCGGGGCGTTTCCCAGTGTTCGACGTAAACCATGGTGAGCCAGAACACCGCCATCATGATGAGCATGGACAGCCCGTACACCTCGGCCTCGATCGAGTTATTCCACTGAGTGAGGCCAAACGCGAACAGCCCCGCCCCGCACGCGCCACCGGCGTACATCAGGAATCGGGAGAGCCGGTCCGAGGCGCCGTCGAACCAGTAGCGCAGCATCCTGACCGCGCTGAGATACGCCAGCAGCGCGGCAAACGACGACGACAGGGCCGAGAGGAGATTGACGCGCGCGGATATGTCGGCCAGCGGTGCGTACTTTGCGAAGAGGTGTCCGATCAGGATATACAGCGGCGTACCCGGCGGATGCGGAATGCCGAGGATGGCCGAGACGGCGATAAATTCACCGCAGTCCCAGAAGGACATGGTGACGGCCTTGGTGGCAACGTAGACCGATACCACGCCGAGCCAGACGCAGGCGGCGACCAGGGCGTTTACACGGTCGATATGTCGATCAAACAGCTTCAAGGTAGCACGGCAACCGAGCGGGACGATTGACTTCCTCACTGCTTATACACGGGGACCGCCCGACGGCTCAGGGCCGGTCGTGAAACGCGCACCCTGACACGGTAAGCAGCAAATATAACGGATCGGTTGGCCCTGTCCAGTTTGAATTGCGTACGGCGCCGGACCGTCTTATTCGGTGTGTCCCGTTGCTCCTTCGCTTTGTTTGACGTACTGGTCGAGAATTCCGTTCACAAACGCCGATGATTGTGCGGTGGAAAAGGTCTTCGCCAGTTCAATCGCCTCGTTCAGTACAACCTTCACGGGTACGTCCGGCAGCACCTTGAGTTCGGTTATGGCGAGCCGGAGGATAAGCCGGTCGACAGTTGCGATTCGTTCGAGTTGCCAGTGCTCGGCCAGCGATTCGATAATCCCGTCGGCGTCGCGGCTGTTATCGAGCGCGGCCTTGAGCAGTCCGCGGGCGAACTCGGCGTGTTTCGCGTGCAGTGTCGATGCCTCGATCAGACGTTCGAGGTTTTCGAACGCGTCGGCGTCGCCGATTTCCGACGCGTACATGGCCTGCAGGACGAATTCGCGGGCGGCATGGCGGGATGAGTCTCCCATGGGTTACGCCATCGCCTTGTAGAGGCTGACCATTTCGATAGCGGCCTCGGCGGCCTGCCATCCCTTGTTGCCGGCCTTGGTGCCGGCGCGTTCGATCGCCTGTTCGAGCGTATCGGCGGTGATCAGGCCATAAATGACCGGCAGGCCCGAATCCAACGCCAGTTTCGCGACGCCCTTGGTGGCCTCGTTGGCGATGTAGTCGAAGTGCGGCGTGTGTCCCCTGATCAGCGCGCCGAGACAGATGACCGAATCGTACCGACCCGATTTGACCATTTTGGCGGCCGCGTACGGTATCTCGAACGCCCCCGGAACACATGCAACCGACACATCCGATTCGGCGCCGCCGTGCCGCTTGATGCAGTCCAGAGCGCCCTCCACGAGCTTGTCCGTGAGAAAATTGTTGAATCGACTGACGACGATGCCGAAGCGGACGCCGTCAGCTTTCAGCGAGCCTTCAAATCGTTTGACAGCCATAGTCGCCTATATCCCTTTCAGCTCGAGCATGTGGCCGAGCTTGTCGCGTTTTGTTTCCAGGTAACGATGATTGTACGGCGTCGCCGGCAGCTCCAGCGGCACCCGCTCGGTAATGGTCAGGCCGTACCCATCGAGTCCGATCACCTTGCGGGGGTTGTTGGTGAGCAGGCGAATCGACGTCAAGCCCAGATCCACCAGAATCTGCGCTCCGATACCATAATCGCGAAGATCCGGCTTGAAACCAAGCTCGACATTCGCCTCGACGGTGTCCCGGCCACGATCCTGCAGCGCGTACGCGAGCAGCTTGTTCGCGAGCCCGATTCCGCGGCCTTCCTGTCGCATGTACAGCACGACGCCCTTGCCCTCGCGCTGCACCATCCGCATGGCGGTGTGGAGCTGGCCGCCGCAATCGCACCGACACGAACCGAAAACATCGCCGGTCAGACAACTCGAGTGCACGCGCACCAGCACGTCGTGGGCGCCCTTCAGGTCGCCTTTCACGAGCGCGAGATGATGATGGTTGTCGACTTCGGAGTGGTACAGGTGCAGCACGAAATCGCCAAACTCGGTCGGCAGGTCGGTTGTCGTCACACGGCTGACCAGTTTCTCCTGGTGGTTTCGGTATTTGATTAATTCGTGGACGGTGATGATTTTCAGTCCGAACTGCCGGGCCATTTGCATCAGCGTGGGGACACGAGCCATCGTACCGTCTTCCGCCATGATCTCGCAGAGGACGCCGGCCGGCGCGAGCCCGGCGAGGCGCGCGAGGTCGACCGAGGCTTCCGTGTGCCCGGCTCTGCGAAGCACGCCGCCGTCGACCGCCTGCAGCGGAAAGATGTGGCCGGGACGCCCCAAATCCGAGGGCTTCGTCTCCGGGTCGACCAGTCGGGAGATCGTCACCGCGCGATCGTGCGCCGAGATCCCCGTGGTTGTGCCTTCAAACGCATCGACCGACACCGTAAAGCGCGTCCCGAGCCGTGCGGTGTTGTTGTTGACCATCGGGTTGAGGTCCAGCTCCAGCAGGCGTTTCGTCGTCAACGGCACACAGACCAGCCCGCGGCCGTGTGTGGTCATGAAATTGACCGCTTCGGGCGTGATTTTCTCCGCGGCCATGACCAGATCGCCCTCGTTCTCCCGATCTTCGTCGTCAACCACGATGATCATCCTGCCCTGGCGGATGTCTTCGATCGCTTCCGGTATGGTATTAAACTGCACGTCGTCAGTCATGATTACCACCCACTTTCCAACAGTTTGTCTATCGTTAATCCTTTTTTCCCTGTATGCCCGGCCGCTTTCAACACGTACTTGCCGATCAGATCGAATTCAAGATTCACGCGCCGCCCCGGAGTCAGGTCGCGCAGCGTCGTGGCGTCGGCCGTATGCGGAATAAGATTGACGGAGAGCCGGCCGGAACGAGTCTGGTTGACGGTGAGTGAAACGCCATTAATCGCAATCGATCCTTTTTCGATCACGAGCGGGTCAAATTCGGGATCGAAGCGCAGGGCCAACTCGAGGGATTCCCCAACCGGCCGCAAATATTCCACGGTGCCCGTGTCGTCCACGTGGCCCGACACCATGTGGCCGCCGAGACGACTGCCGACCTGCAGCGCCCGTTCCAGATTGATGAGCGAACCGGGCGCATACGCTCCGGCGATCGTCCTCGCGACGGTCTCCTGCGACGCTTCCACCGTGAAACCGCTGTCGCCGATCTCCACCACCGTGAGGCAGGCGCCGTCACACGCGATCGATTCGCCAATACGAAGCTCGCCTGTCGGCAGCGACGACTCGATCGCAAAAACCAGGTAGTTGCCGCGCACGCGCAGATCGCGAAGCGCGCCGACCGTCTCTATCAATCCCGTAAACACCGCTTACTTCCTCTTTCGTACATACCCGGTGATCACAGCATCGTCTCCCGCGCGCGTCACGGTCACGCGCTCGAGCGCAACGGCGCGGTTCAACGCACGTATTCCCAAATCACCGACCGCCTCCACCCCGTCGCCGATAATTCTCGGGGCCATCATCACGACAACTTTGTCTACTAAGCCGCTCTTGAGGAACGAGGTCGCCAGCGAGGCTCCTCCTTCCACCAGCACCGAGCGCAACCCGAAAGCCGCGGCCTCCGACAGCAGATCCTTCAAATCGATCAGCCCGGATCGCGCGGCACGAACATTCCAGTAGGTCAGGTTGTGATTTGGCGAGCGGCGTGAGAAGCGTTGTATCTGGTCTTCGGTCGATGCGATAATGGTTCGGTGATCGTTGTTCTTCGTCAGCAGCGTGCACGCCTTCGGGAACCGCAGGTGTGACGCCACGACGATGCGAAACGGGTTCCGTCCCCGCACGTGTCGCACCGTCAGCGACGGGTTGTCGGACCGCACTGTCCCCATGCCGACCACGATGCCGTCATGTTGGGCACGCAGCGCGTGCCCGAGCGTCCTTGATTGGGGTCCGGTTATCCAGCGCGAGTCTCCGATCGCGGTGGCAATGCGACCGTCGAGCGACTGCGCGATTTTCAGGGTGACAAATGGTCGCCCGAGAGTGTGGAAGGCGACAAACGTTTCGTTGAGGCGGCGGGATTGCTCCCGAAGCAACCCGACGGTGACATCGAGGCCGGCTGCACGCAGCTTTCGTGCGCCCCGACCGCGCACCCGCGGATCGGGATCCTGCATCGCGATCACCACGCGCCTGACGCCGGCGGCAATGACGGCATCCGCGCACGGGCCGGTCCGGCCGACATGGCAGCACGGCTCGAGCGTCACGTACAATGTCGCCCCCGCAGCGTCGCTGCCGGCAGACTTGATCGCCGCAACCTCCGCGTGGTCGTCACCGGCGCGGCGATGGAATCCCTCACCGATAACGCTGCCGTCCTTCACGAGGACGGCGCCCACCATCGGATTCGGCGAGGTCTTCCCGCGCGCCCGCGCCGCGAGTTGCAGCGCGCGCTCCATGTATGCCCGGTCTGCCTGCGCAGCCATCAAAAAACCCCGTGATATTCGTATCTCGGGGTGTGGCGCAAACGACTGCCACGGTAACCTGTACCGACCAGACCGCCCATGACAGACAGACCGGCGCAGCTTGGCAACCGCCGTCGTATCTTCTCCCATCCGGACTGTACCGTCGGTACCTGGATTGCACAGGTTCAGCCGGTCTGTTACTGACCGGGTCGCGGACTGTTACCGCCGGTTGAGGAATTTCACCTCACCCCGAAGATATCTTTCACGGGATAATATATGCGGTTCAGGACAAAAAGCAACCGGTTCTTGGTGAAAAAAGGAACTATCTCTTCGCGGTCAGCTCCTGCATGAGATGACGGATGTCTTTGAGATGAAACGGCTTCGCCAGAACCGTGAGAATGCCGCGCAAAGCAATCTCTTCGCTGTTTAGTTGTGTTCCCCACCCGGTGATCATCGCGATCTTCATCTCCGGCTGCGCTTCGTGGGCGAAGCCCGCGAGGTCCAGCCCGGACATACCCGGCATACCGAGGTCCGTGATAAGAATGTCGTAGGTCTTGCGATGAATTTCTTCCAATGCGCTGGGTCCGTCACCCGCGAGCGACACCTCGTGACCGTCCAGTTGAAGCATGTCCTGGAGCACTTCGCGAAGCTGTTTGTCGTCGTCAACCACCATCACGCGGAGCGGCTGGTCGGGCTGGTACATCTGGACAATCTTTCCCGTATCCTCGACCGTCGACGTCCGTTCAAATGTCACCGTAAAAGTCGTGCCCTCCTGCGGGACCGACTCAAACGAAACGGTGGCGCCGTGACGAGTGGCGATACTATGGACAATTGCCAGCCCCATGCCCGAATCTCGGTCAGGCTTGGTGGAGAAGAACGGAAGGAACACTTTCTTTCTGATCATCTCCGGAATCCCGGGACCGCGGTCGCTGATGGTGACACGATACGTATGGTCGTCGATCCTCAGACCGACCGTCACAACCGACTGCTCCGGCGCAAACTCGACGGCGTTTTCGACGAGTCGGGTGAGCATAACCATCAACTCATCGGCGGCGGCGTCCACTACTGCCCGGTGATCGGGGATTTCGAAGCGGAGCGCGACGTTTTTGCGGGCGGCGAGTTCGGTCCAGTCGTGCGATTCAATATCCCGGTACCGTGCCAGCATCGAGCTGAGCGATACGGGTTCGAGCACACCTCCGCGCGCGCAGATCGCGAACTCCTGAATGCGCTTGACCGTGCGGGCTCCCTCCATTGCCATATCCTCGACCTGGCTGAGCTGGCCGGTTATGGCCGGATCGGTCGATTTCACCTGCATCAGCTGCAGACGGCCGATAATCCCGCCTATGACGTTGTTCAGCCGGTGGGCGACTCCCGAGGTCATGTCCGCCAGCGCCGCGACCGATTCGACACCGACAAGTTTGTCGGTGGATTCGCGAATGAGCGCGTTTGTCTTGGTCAGGTCTTTCACCAGGACCGCATTAACCAGGAGGATCCGGGCGAACACGCGAAAAACCGATATCAGTTCGAGGTCGACTTCGTTCAGGTCGTGATGGCTGTGCGCGCAGAACACGAGCGCCGAGCGGTACTTTTCCTCCGGGGTAACTTCGATCGCGATATATCTCGCGAACTCCCGGGCGTGTTGCACCTCGATCTCGTGCCAGTTGTGGGACGGGACTCTCCTCGAGTGTATATCGTCGAGCAAGCTTCCGGTGCGTTCGGCCAACCTGGCCCTCAGCCAGTCGGGAATGTCCGCCGGGCCGACGACCTGGCTGACGTGGTATTCCCGCTCGTCCCGAGAACACGCGACAAGCGCCACGGTACAACGGGGCAGCGCCTGGTGTGCGCTTGCAACGATTGTCGACAACGCTTCGGGAATGCGTATCCCCGCCAGCGGCGTCTCGAAAAGCCGGATCATCGACGACAGGCGCATGAGAAAGCTGTCCATCGACTGCGTCTGCTCGAGTACGGAGATCGACCCCAAAAGCACCTGCATGAGAGACTTCATCAGATAGGCAGGCTGCTGGGATTCGGGAGCCGATGCCGAGCGCCAGTAGACGAGGACTATGCCGCGCAAACGACCGTCGGCGAAGATCGGATATTGCAGGCACCGATGGAATTTGTTGGCCGACGCAAACGGATCGTCGGTGGTACCGTCGCCGATCGTATATTCGTTCCGCTCGATCATCCCCATCTCGTCGGCGCTTCGCAGCCAGCGGCTTTCCAGTTGATCCAGAGCGGCGAGGTCGCGGTTCTCCCAGTGCTGGTATGCGACCGGCAGCATGACCCGGTGGATTTCGTTATGGTAGAAGATGGCGACGAAGTCAGCCTGGTGCATTTTCTGCAGCAGCTGCGACAGCGTGTCGATCTGGGTTATGACGCTTCGCAGCTTCTCACCCTGCCGGGCGTGACAGGCCCTCTGCAGAGTCTGCGAGGACTGCGCCATGTTCTCTATCCGTTGACTGAGATGTACGGTAGTCATTACGTGTTTCCCGGCACCGCGGTGCGTTTGCGTCTGGGCTTGGTTGTCGGTTACTGGACTGTCTCCATACCGCGCACGGGCTCGGCGTCGGCGCTTTCCGAGACGCGGGCCGAGGTGCGCATGGCGCGCGTGAGCGAGCGACGGATCGCGTCGTCAAACACGGACGACGTATCAATCGTCCGGCTCGTCTGCGAGCGTGATTCTCTGATCTCGATTCCGGACAACAACCACGTAACGGCGGTTACCATGGACAACGCGCTGTCAGGTATCGAGAACAGGTCGCTCGAACGTGAGTCGGCCACCGTGACGGCGCCGATCGAGCGGCCCCGGAGGATCACGGGCGCGATCAGCAATTGCCTGAGATCGCCGCTGAATACAATCTGTCGCTCCGCTTCGGACGAGCGCGCGATAAGTTCGCTATCCGTCAGGAGCAGTGGTCGCTCCTCGGCCAGCGCCTCCTGATGCGCGGGCATGAGCGACAGAATCATTGATTCCGACGCGGGCGCCATGTGGGGCGACAGGTTTGACGTACGAAGCGCCCGTGATATCAGAAATCTGCCGCCCGGTTCACACGCGGAAATGCGAACGGCTTCGGCGCCGGTATCGCCGGAGAGGAACTCCGCCACGCGATCGAGCCATGCGGCGGTATTCGTTTGCCGGTCTGCATGGTGTGACAGGCGTACCAGGCATGACATCCGGGATTCCCATGTGATGTCGCTTTGTCGGCGCGCGTGGCTGTACACCAACTGGGCGAGACTCGGCAGCACGGCGGCGAGCAGAGCGGCGGTTCGGCGTCCGAACGCCCGCGGCCGCTCCGCGCCGAGAACCAGCAACCCGCCCGGCTGTCCCTCCGCCCGAATCGGCGCGAGCGCGACCGAGTGCAGACCCGACGGAACAAACCCGGCGGGCAGGTCGGACGGCAGATCCGGGTGTGTCTCGGTGGTAGTCGGTCCGGCCGAAAGCATGACCTGCGCCAATCGTTCGTTTTGACCCGGCCACGGCATGCCGCGGTAGGTCAGCAACTGGTGATCGGCGCCGACACTGTAGCGGTCACACAACGAACGTGTGGGATGCATCAGGACCAGCGACAGGTAATCGATCGGCAGAACGTCGGCGAGGGAACGGGCTATCAGGGTCAAAGACTCAGGGCGTGCGCCACTGGTATCCATGAGGTTCTGCACGGTGTCCTGCAGAGTGGTGCACTGTGTGAGAAAACGGTTTTTCAACTGGGTCACTTCCTCGCGCATGCGCCGGGCGAGGATATCGGCGACAAGCTTCAGCTGCAGCCGATCATCGGTGGTGAGGTTCGTTGACTCGCCGCTCCAGGCGACGAACACGGCGCGAAGTCGATCGTTGACGACGACCGGCAGCACCAGCGAGGGCATGCCGAGCGTAATCGGCAGGTCGGTAATGATGCCGGACGATTCGGCCGAGAATCCGTCGACGTACCGCTGCCAGCCGTGATGGTCCACGTGCGCGTCGCGCAGCCGGGGCTGGAACGATTCAATGTCGCCGGCAGCCGTCACGAGCCGGGCCTCACTGAAGGTCGATGAGATCGTATACACCGCGCCGCCTTTGAGCCGCAGCGCTTCCACCATATGCGCAAGAACATTAGTCAGCAGCGGGTCCATGCGGTGTTCGACAGCTATCAACTGATCGATTTCACGAATCAGGTTTTGCGCACCGCGACTGGCCGCTTCCCGCGCCTCGAGTTTCCGGGCCAGCGGCAGCCACGATGACACGCCGTTGATCAGGAACATGATTCCGGTGATGATGGCGATCCAGCTGACCAGCTTGAAGAACAACGGTTCGGAAAGAAACGGCAGGGTTTCAAAAGCGCCGAGGCCGGCGTACAAACGGGCCAGCGCCACCAGACTGAGGATAGCGAGCCCCACCGTGATCTGAGTGTAGCTGGTAGCATCAACGGCGCTCATGGAGCGGCGGAACCGCGCGACGAGGATCAACGCGGTCAGAAAGAACAACACCACGAGCCAGTCGACTGCAGACTGGGGCATGCCACCTCCTATTTGGATAACTCGTTACCGTTGGTCTAATTATCGGCAGTAAAACGGTCCGCCTTAGGGGTTTGACCGGACGTGGGGCAATTCCCATCACTAATGGTAGCCAGCCGATAGATCGAAGCGGTTTCTTTCGGCAGGCAATTTCTATCGCTCGGTCAATATATTGTCTCGCAACGACATATGCGACAGCCAGAACGCGGCACCCCACTTGCCTTACGGAAGGGTGACAGCTCTTCACCACATGATCGCCCCCACGGGCACAGGGAGGACTTTTCATGATGCGTCTAGTCGTGCGCTCATTTCTGATTGTTGCGTTGTCAACGCTTGCAGCTGGATGTTCAGACGACGCGGATCGGGTGCTGATCTCGGAGGTCGCGTTCGACCCGGCGCCGGTCGCCGCCTACTTCCCGCTCGCGGCCGACTATGCAACCGTCATGAACGTGCGGTATGCCGACGGTCACAGGGAGACCGTGACGTTCGAAGTTGGCGAAAAGCAGGCTCTTTACGAGTACCAAGCCTATCCGCTGTACGGGTGGGACGATAACACTCGTCGAACGACGAGCTACGTAGTCGTTACCGACTCGTCTCTGTACATATTCGCTTCGGGCGCGTCGTCGCCCGAGAGACTGCTGAGCCTCCCGCTGAGACCCGGAGCCCAGTGGGATCGCTATGATGTTTCCGATCTGGAGCGATATGCGACAGACACGGACGGAGATGTCACGGACATAGCGACGGGTGATGATAACGGCACGTTTGAAGATGTGCTTGAACAGGGAACCGATGATCAGGCCGACGACGGCAGCGACGGCAACGGCGCCGATGATCGTCCGCTCCGGACAAGTTTTCCGACGTCCGGCGGGACGATGATGCAGGTACAGACGGTTGAGAGCATAGTTCTTTCCGATGGGACAGTCTATGCGGGCGCTGTACGGGTATCAAACGAAGGCGCTTACGGCACGACGAATTACTACTGGTTCGTTCCGGGCGTCGGCCTGGCTAAATATGTCCTCGGGGCCACGCCCCGCGCTCCCTACACCGGCAGCGTGGTCGGCGAGATTGTCGACTACGGAGTCGGTCTGAAGTAACGTAGCAGGAGACCGCGTATGCTGTGTCGAAGGCCGGGTGATTCGCCCGGCCTTTTTATTTGCGATTGGCCGGGCAGCCGCACATGGTTCTCGCTCACAGCGACAGCAGACCGTCGGTCGCTCGCCGGTAGTTCTTGAAATGAATTTTGGCGACCTGCGCCAGCACGTCGGGTCCGTATTTTCGCACCAACTCCCGCCCGGCGGCATCGACCTGGGCCGCCGCCCCTTTGGGCAGCTCTACACCGTACTTGCCGGAGAGACGTTCCAGTTGCTTGACGAACGTCGCTCGGGCGATAACGGACGCCGCCGCCACCTGAATAACCGATTCACCCCGTACCAGCTGCTGAAGCGGCAACGCCTTCGATTTCTCCAACAGCGCGTTCTCGATGACACGGGGGTCGGCGAACTTGTCCGATATCGCAAGATCAGCCTCAGCCTCCATCAGGACATTTTCGATTGCGCGGGCATGTCCCCATCCGAGGAGCCGATTCAGATTTTTGATCTTCTTGTACAGTTGATTGTATTTCTCGGGACCGACGACCACGACCGAGTGGACAAACTTCTTCTGCAGGATTTCCGCGATCGACGCGATCCGCCCCGGCGTCATGGTTTTGGAGTCGCGGACGCCGAGCGATCGGAGTTCCTCTTCCCGGGAACTGTCAGCAACAAGGGCCGCTATGACCAGCGGCCCGAAAAAGTCACCCTTGCCGGACTCATCGATCCCGATAATGCGCATCGATCAGCCGGCGCTCAGTTGGCGCGTTCGAGATACTCGCCCGTACGCGTATCGACCTTCACCCGGTCCCCTACCTTTACGAACGGGGGAACCTTCACCTCGAGCCCCGTCTCCAGCTTCGCGGGCTTGGTGACGTTGGTGACGGTATCTCCTTTAGCCGCAGGCTCGGTCTCGACGACCTCGAGTACGACCGAGGCCGGCAGATCCACGGAAATCGCAGCACCATCGAGAAAGAGCAACTGATATTGCTCATTCTCCATCAGATACCACTTGGCGTCGCCCAGATGGTCGACATCGATTTCGATCTGGTCGAACGTCTGCGAATCCATGAAGGTGAACTGACCCGTGTTTTCGTAGAGGTACTGCATGCGTCGGCGTTCGATATCCGGAGGCTTGAAGTTATCGCTGGTGCTGAAGACTTTTTCCACCACGGCGCCCGTCTTGATGTGTTTGAGCTTGGTGCGAACGTTGGCCTTGCCGCGGCCCATTTTGAAATGCTGGTAGTCGACAATGTAATACGGCTGATCGTCGACAACTACCGCCAGCCCTTTCCGGAAATCCGAGACAGAATACATGCAACCTCCATAAAAATGTCGGGACAATATAACAAAAAGTGCGGGGTGCCAAAGACTTTTCTACCGGCCCGGCGCGGCCATAGCCGAAGGGAGGTTGTCCCCTGCGACACAACAGCTTACGGGGAGCGTTAGACAGAAGGTGGTGCCCTCGCCCGACGTGGTGGACAACAGCAGCGTTCCCCCGTGCAGTTCGATCATCTTGCGCGCCAGCGGCAGGCCAAGCCCCGTCCCCGACGCGCGTGACGAATAAAACGGCGTGAAGATTTTCTCTATGTTCTCCGGCGCGATGCCGTGCCCCTTGTCAATCACCTCGAGCCAGATCGCATCGCCTGTCAGGGCGCTGCAGACGGTCACTGTCCCGTACCCGTCGCCATAAGACGCAACCGCGTTATCGACCAGATTTTTGAGCGCCTGTTTGAACAGGAGTACGTCAATCCTCACCATGAGGTCGGCGTCGGCATGGTCCACCCGGAACGTCATGTCCGCGCAATCGGCCCGCACCCGGAACGTCTCCAGAACCTCATCGATCACGCCCGGCAGCGACACGGTCGACAGTTGCAGGTCACACGGGCGGGAGAAGTCCAGAAACTGCTTGACCAGCGCCTCGGCCTCGGCTGTCTCGTTCATCAACGCCTGGATCGAATCGAGGGGTTCGTCAATTTGCGCCAGCCGTTTTCTCAGGAGATTGCCGTACCCGGCGATCACCCCCATCGCGTTGCGCAGCTGGTGGGCCAGCCCGCCCGCCATCTCGCCCAGCGCCGCGAGGCGTTTCCGCTCTTCGAGCTGGCGGCGAAGCTCCACGACTTCGGAGACGTCGTTCAGCAGCACCGTCAGTCCGATACGGTTGTTGTCGTTGTCGCGGATACTGGAGATCGTGACACCGACCGTAACCGTGCCGAGCGAACCGCGTGAGATGGAATATTCCGCATAGCCGGAATTGGGCAGGTGCGCCAGCGCCGCCTGCACCGCCAGCAACAGCGACTCATTGACGGCGAAGACTCCCTCGTAAGACAGATGCGCGGCGGTCGGCGGCTCGATTCCCAGCAGGCGGCCCGCGGCCGCGTTCAGCGTCTGTACGCGTCCATCGGGCGACAACGTTACGACGCCGGAATCGACCGCCCGCAGCAGGTACGAATTGAACTGCTCGAGTGAATCGGCGCGTCGGCTTATCTGTTCGTTCAATTGCTGCAACCGGGCCCGGTTTTCCTGGAGTTCCTCGATCACCCGCTGATACTCCTCGACCACGGCCTCTGCGTCGGCGCCTTCATCGCCGGGCAGCCGACCGGCCTGCGCGGCCTGTATGCGAAGGGCAACAAACGGCGCGACGATCGCCCGGTACAGAAACAACATCGTGACAACCACCAGTCCCAAAGCGGCAAGCCCGACGATCAGGATCGTCTCCCCCGCGTCATCCAGCCACGCCAGTTCAGGAACGTCGCGCGAGATAACCAGCAGTGAATGCCCCGCGCGGGCCGGCACCGGGTAGAGGTAGTAATATTCGTCGTCCTCGGCGCGCGTGAGCGTGGTGAAGTCGGCGTCGATGAGTTTCGACGCCAGTTCGGCGATTCGCTCCTGCGGGATGTGCGCCGCCACCGATCCGAACCATTGCCGCCGTCCGGACGGATCGTTTTGCTGCGGACGCGACGGCAGCAGGTACAGCGCCCTGAGGGTGTACTGCTGACGGAGCGCATCGATCGTCTCCTCCGGCAGCCCCGCCGGATAGCCGGCCTGCACGACGCGAGAGATTGCCACGGCCGCCGCGTGAAGCGATCGGGCCGTTTCATCCTGCTTGGTCGACCGGGCACGGTAGATGATAAACAGCGAGACAAAGTTCAGGAAAACCAGCACCAGCACGGTGGCCATCAGGCCCAGCCGGATTTCCGATTCGTATCGATGAGCGTGTTTAGCCATGGTTCTATTACCATTGTCGGACAGGTCGCCCGCAAGGTTGAGAACCGGAACGGCCCGGATCAGTGGATGCGCACGAAGGTGTTGAGGTAGTATTCGATGATTCGGTCACCGTAGAGGATCGCCAGCATCGCCGCGCCGGCAAGGAACGGACCGAACGGAATGACCCGTTCTTTGCGCATTTTGGCGGAGACCATCATCACGACGATAGACACCAGCAAGCCGATCGCGGCGGACGCGATAAAAACAAAGAGAACCTGCTGCCAGCCGAGAAAAGCCCCCAGCATCGCCGCCATCTTGATATCTCCCCCACCCATGGACTCCTTTTTAAACAGCCAGTCACCGAGCATGGCGATAAGGTACAGCGCCCCGCCGCCGACCAAAAAACCGATCAGCGACTGGACCGGCGTCAGTCCGCCCGGGAGAAACGAAACGGCGAGTCCCAGCACGACTCCGGAGTACGTAAACAGGTTTGGAATGATTTGAAAATCGAGATCGATGAAAAAGATCGCAAGCAGGACCGATGACAGGTATGCAAACACGAAAAACTCCGGCGCAAAACCGAGCTGCCAGTAAAAGTACAGGTACAACGCGGCATTGGCCGCTTCCACCAGCGGATAGCGGACGGAAATCCGGGCGCGGCAGAACGCGCATTTTCCGCGAAGCGCCGCGTAACTGACGAGCGGAATGTTGTGATACCACGCGAGCTGCGCCTTGCACGAAGGGCAGATCGAGCGGTTCATGACAAACGACAACTGGCGCGGAATCCGGTAGATCAGCGCGTTCAAAAACGAGCCGATACACAGTCCGACCACGCCGACCAGTACGAAATAGATGGTATCCATGATAATCGCTATATCGGCACGACAGAGATCTAGCTGAACTCGCCGAGACGTTCCATGATGAGGGCGCAGATCACGGGCGCCGCCGTTTCGGAACGGAGAATCCGTGGCCCGAGTCCGACCACGTCGAAGCCGGCCGCGCGTGCCAGCGCGATTTCATCGGGGGCGAAGCCCGCCTCCGGACCCGTGAGCGCCGTCACCCGACGGGTCGAGTCGGGGAAACCGATCTCGCCCAGCGGCCGAGCGTCTCGAGCGGGGTGAAAAACAAGTCTGACGGACTCAGGATCAGTATCGGCGAGGTAGTCCGTCAGCGGCAGCGGCGCCGCGATCTCCGGCCGGTAACTGCGCCGGCACTGTTTCATTGCGGCCAGCGCCACACGCTCGAGACGGGTTACGCGAGAACGCGCCCGCTTCGGATCCTCCAGCTTCACCTTCGACTTCGCCGTAATCACCGGCACGAACCTGATGACGCCGAGCTCGGTGCCCCGTTGGACGATACTGTCGAGCTTGGATGCCTGAGACAGTCCGACTGCCAGCGTCAGGCGCACGCTTGGTTCGCCGAAATTGCGAAGCGGCTGGTGAATGAACACGGTGACCGACATCGAGTCGCCGCCGCTGATCTCGCCGCGCCACGCCGATCCGAGGCCGTCAACGACCATGACAATCGCTCCGGGCGTCAGGCGCATCACCTGACGGGCGTGCCGGGACTCATCGAGCGGCAACACGATCTGGTCGTCGCCGACATTCTCGGGCGGGGCATAAAATACAGGAGGCGTCATAGCTACTGCCGCTCGACGACAACGGTGCGCCAGGCGTTGTCCTCGATTACGTGAACGTTGGCCTGGCGCAGCCCCGCGAGAGCGCCGGTGATCTCCGGCACATCGGATTCGAGCAGGCCGGACAGGATCAGAAGTCCGGGGCGAGCGGTCAACGCGACCAGCCGATCCAGCCAGGGCAGAATAGTGCTTTTGATGATGTTGGCGACGACGATGTCGTACGGGTCGTCGTCATCGGCGCGGCTGATCGTCCCGAGCGCGACCTCGTGGGGAGCCGAAACGTCGTTGATCACGAAATTCTCGCGGCAGTTCTCCACCGCGACTTCGTCGTAGTCGATCGCCTTGATATAGCCTGCACCGAGCTTGTCGGCAAGGATAGACAGGATGCCCGAGCCGGTCCCGACATCAAGGAACCGTTCCCCGCCCCTGATCCGGCTCCGGAGTACACCCATGCACGAGCGGGTCGTTTCGTGCGACCCGGTGCCGAAAGCCATCTTCGGCTCAATCACTATTTCTATGAACGCGCCCTCGGGAGCCTGCTCCCACGGGGGGCGAACAACGACGTCGCCGGCCACAACGAGGGGGCGTATCGACTCACGATATTGCTGAACCCACTCGACGTTTTTGATGAGTTTCTCACGGACCGTGGGCTCGAAAGTGCGGTCGTCGCTGATGGCCTGTATGTATTCGGTGAGCCGTTCTTTGTAGTGTGGGTCGAATGTCTCGGGCAGGTAGAAAATAATCCCGGTGATCGCGGAGCCCTCTTCCTCCTCGAGAATCATACCGCGCGTGAGATTGTCGATGATGTAGTTGCAGACGGCGTCGGCCACCGGGCGCGGGACGTCGATCCGCGCCTCGATATATCGATCCGGTTGTACCTCGTTCATGCTCACACTCCCAGCGTTTCGCGAAGCCGGTCGAAGAACGACTTGCTGGCTTCCGGCGGACGGAACTGCTCCGAACTCTCCAGCTTCTCCAACAGCTTCTTGTCTTCGGCGGAAAGTTTGGTCGGGACCCAGACGGTTAGCTGCACCAGCTGGTCACCGCGTCCGCTCTGGTGCAGATGCGGTATCCCTTTGCCGCGCAGCTTCAGCACTTTGCCGGACTGGGTTCCCGGGGGGATCTTCAGGGTGGCGTACCCGTTGATGGTCGGCACCTCGAGTTCGGCGCCAAGCGCGGCCTGTCCGAACGAAATCGCCAGTTCGTACAGGACGTTGTCGCCGTGGCGGGTAAATTTCTCGTGCTCCTTCTCCTCGAATACGACAATCAGATCTCCGGGCTCGCCCTGGTTCGGCGCGGCGTTGCCCATGTTGTCGACCGTCATGTAATTGCCGCTCGAGACGCCCGCGGGGATGTTGATGGAGACTTCCGAGGTGCCGCGCACCCGCCCCTCGCCGGAACACGTCTTGCAGGGGTCGGCGACAATCTCGCCTGAACCACGGCACATAGTGCAGGTGCTGACCTGCTGCACGGTGCCGAGGAACGTGCGCGTGATCGTCCGCACCTGCCCGGCCCCCTTGCACTGCGGACAGGTCTTGCGCGACGATCCGGCCGCCACGCCGCTGCCCGAGCACGTGTCGCAGCGCACCAGTCGGTTGACTTTGATTTTCTTCTCGATCCCGGAGGCGATCTCTTCGAGCGTGAGGGCGATGCGGATGCGAAGGTCCTCTCCACGGTTGGAACGCCGTCGCATTCCCCCCCCGCCGAAAAACTCGTCGAATATCGATCCGCCGCCGCCGAAATCCCGCATGAAGGCGCGAAGCGCGTCGCCGATGTCAAAGTGCTCGAACCCGCCGAACCCGCCGCCGAAACCGGCCCCCTGGCCGATCCCGGCGTGACCGTACTGGTCGTACATCTGCCGCTTCTGCGGGTCTTTGAGAATCTCGTAGGCCTCGGTCGCTTCCTTGAACTTCTCTTCCGCGTCGGCGTTGCCGGGATTCCGATCGGGGTGATACTGCATCGCCTTCTTGCGATAGGCGGACTTGATCGCCGCCTCGTCGGCGCCGCGATCGATCCCGAGCACGTCGTAATAGTCGCGTTTGGCCATGCCGATTACTTCTTGTCGTCGTCGACCACTTCATAATCGGCGTCGACCGCACCGTCCTTGTCACCGTCGCCACCGGACGGCTGCGGCCCCGGCTGCGCCGTCCCCGCGCCCGCTGTCTGCTGCTGGGACTGCGCCTGCTTGTACATCTCCTCGGCCAGCTTGTGCGACGCCTGCATGAGCGCTTCCTTGGCGCTGTTGATCGCCTCGAGCGATTCGCCCGCCTGCGCCCGCTTCAGGTTCTCGATGGCTTCCTCGATCTTCTTTTTCTCCTCGGCCGAGACTTTGTCGCCGTGCTCTTTGATGGTCTTCTCGGTCGTGTACGCCAGATGGTCCGCCTCGTTGCGCGCCGTGATGAGATCGGCCTTCTTCTTATCCTCGTCCGCGTACTTCTCGGCGTCCTTCACCATGCGCTGGATTTCCTGATCGGACAATCCCGACGACACTTCAATCTTGATCGACTGCTCCTTGCCGGTCGCCATGTCCTTGGCGCTGACATGCACGATACCGTTGGCATCGATATTAAACGTTACCTCGATCTGCGGAATGCCCCGCGGCGCGGGCGGAATACCGACCAGGTCGAACTTGCCGAGCGTGCGGTTGTCGATCGCCATCTTGCGTTCGCCCTGCAGGACGTGGATCGAGACCGCCGGCTGGTTGTCCGAGGCGGTCGAGAATATCTGAGACTTCTTGGTCGGAATAGTCGTGTTGCGCTCGATCAGGGTGGTCATCACGCCGCCCAGCGTCTCGATCCCCAGCGACAGCGGCGTCACGTCGAGCAACACGATATCCTGCATGTCTCCCGAAAGCACGCCGCCCTGAATGGCGGCTCCGACCGCGACCACCTCGTCGGGATTCACGCCCTTGTGCGGCTCCCTGCCGAACAGGCTCTTCACCGTCTCGATCACTTTCGGCATGCGCGTCATGCCGCCGACAAGGACCACTTCGTCAATCTCACCGGTGGACAGCCGGGCGTCGGTAAGCGCCCGTTTGCACGGCTCGATCGTTCGCTGGACCAGATGATCGACCAGCTGCTCGAACTTCGAGCGGGTCAACGTCAGATCCAGGTGCTTGGGCCCGGATTGATCGGCCGTGATGAACGGCAGGTTGATGTTCGTCTGCATCGTCGATGACAACTCGATCTTCGCCTTCTCGGCCGCCTCTTTCAAGCGCTGCAGCGCCATGCGGTCCTTGCGCAGATCGATCCCGTTGCTCTTGCGAAACTCATCGGCCATCCAGTCGATGACCGCCTGGTCGAAGTCATCGCCGCCGAGGTGGGAGTCGCCGTTCGTCGAGCGTACTTCGAACACACCGTCACCGATCTCCAGAATCGAAATGTCAAACGTGCCGCCGCCCAAGTCGTAGACCGCAATCTTCTCGGCTTTCTTTCTGTCGAGACCGTAGGCGAGCGATGCCGCGGTCGGTTCGTTGATTATGCGCAAAACGTCGAGACCGGCAATCCGGCCGGCGTCCTTGGTCGCCTGGCGCTGGGAATCGTTGAAATAGGCCGGGACCGTGATAACCGCCTGCTTGACTTCGTGGCCAAGGTAATTCTCAGCGGCTTTTTTCAGGTATGCCAGCACCATCGCCGATATTTCCGGCGGTGCGTACTTTCTTCCCTGCACCTCGACCATCGCATTCCCCGACTCGTCTTCGGTCACGAGATACGGCACAATCTTCTCTTCCGCGTTCACTTCACTGTGATGCCGTCCCATGAACCGCTTGACGGAAAACACCGTGTTCTCCGGGTTGGTGACCGCCTGGCGCTTGGCCGCCGCGCCCACCAGCCGGTCGCCGTCACGGGTGAACGCGACCACCGACGGAGTCGTGCGCGCCCCTTCCTGATTGGGGATGACAACCGCATCCTTTCCCTCCAGCACCGCCACGCACGAATTCGTCGTGCCCAGATCGATCCCGATTACCTTTCCCATGCTTTGCCTCACTTTCTATATCATTCGTACGTCAACATCCAGCTACGATCGCCGCAGTCACGTCTGCGACTCGTTCGACTCGTCCTGCGACTCGCCCGCGCTCGGCGGCCCGGTGCTGACCGCCACCCGGCTGTGCCGAAGTACCCGGTCGCCCCTGAGATACCCTTTCGTAATCTCAAACGCAACCGTACCCTGGGCGTACTCCTCGGACGGCGTCTGCATCATGGCGTCGTGCAGATTCGGATCGAATGACTGCCCCACGGCCTCAATCGGCGTGAGATTGTACCGACCCAGAAGGTCAACGAGCTGATGGTAAATGAGCTCGGTCCCTTTGCGCAGCGACTCGGCGTCGGCAGCTTCACCGGCATGCTGGAGAGCGCGCTCGAAATTGTCCACTACCTCCAGAATGTCCAGCAGCAGGCGGTCGTTGGCCGCCCGAATGGTTTGCTCGTACTGGTTCGCCGTCCGTCGCCGGTAGTTCTCAAAATCGGCCATCGTCCGAAGCAACTTGTCTTCGAGCGACGCGATCTTCTCCTCGGGCGTGGGCTCCGCGGGCGGCGCCTCGCTGTCGTTCGGTGCACTCCCCGGTGTGTCGCCGGCGCGCTCCCCCGTCGTCTCTGCGGCGTCGTCGACTCCGTCCTGACGAGCGTCGACCGCTTCCCCTTCTTCCGATGACGAAACTTTGATTTCCTTTTCCCTGCTCATGATAGTGTATGCCTCTCGCGTGTCTACTTCTCCTCATTCATGCCCGCCAACACTTCGGTGATCGATCGCGCCGTATACTCCACTACCGAGACGAGCTTGCTGTACGGCATGCGGGTCGGACCGATCACGGCAATCGAACCCGTGATATTGCCCACCCGGTAGGTGGACTTCACCAGCGAGCAGTGCATGATTTCGTCGAACTTGCTCTCTTTGCCGATAGTGATCACCAGGCCCTCCTGATCGGCCTGGCTGAGGAATTCCGAGATCACACGGCGATCTTCGAGCACTTTCAATATCTGTGTCAGCTGGTCGCGGTCGGCGAACTCCGGCATCTCGAGTAGATGATCGGCGCCGGCTATATGAAGCTTCCCGACCGTGTCGTCGGTCCAGATCCGCTCCTTGGAATCGACGACCAGCTGGATCAGGCGGCCGTGACCGCTCACGCTCTGAAGCCGCTCCTGCAGGGTCTGCCGAATCTCCGCCAGGGTGAGCCCCGAAAGCTTCTCATTCAGCAGCGACTCCACCTCCACCAGCTCGCGGTCGGTGAACGACGCCTCGACTTCGAGGATCACGGAACGGGCCAGGCCGGACCGGACCACAACAACGACCATCACACGATTCTCGGCAATCGATATAAGCCGAAGGTTCTCGAGCACACCCGCCTCGAATCGCGGCGCGATCGTCACGCCGAGCTGCCGCGTGACATCCCCCAGCAGCCGCGCTGTCTGCCCGAGCATCTCGTTGATCCCCCGCCCTTCCCGCGTGATCGTATCGCGGATCGCCTTTTGCTCGGTCGGACTCAGACGCTCCGGCTTGAGCAGATAGTCAACGTAGACACGATACCCTCGGTCGGTCGGGACACGACCGGCCGACGTATGCGGCTGTTCGACCAGCCCCAGTTCCTCGAGATCCTGCAGGGTGTTGCGGATCGTGGCCGACGATATCCCCATCTTGAACCGGTTCGCGATCACGCGTGAACCGACCGGATCTGCAGACTGGATGTAGTACGTGATAAGATTCAGCAGGATAGTCTTTTCGCGTTCGGTCAGGTTCTCGAATGCCATGATGGTTGACCCCGGTATCATTTACTGCCATTTTGGCAGTCATTGTGTCAGAGCGTCTATCAATCTACACTTTTTGTAACCAGAGTCAAGTTGAAATGATCCGTAGCCTTAGCCCAAAAACAAAGCGGCCGCCTCGACTTGCGAGACGGCCGCCTTCCAGACCAATCGGAACAGTTAGCTACGGTTTGGTCTTGGCAGAATCGACATTCTTTTTCGGCTCAACTTTCACCGGCGCTTTTCGCTTCAGATTTTCGCGACGGTCATCGATCCCGTTCCTGTTGTTGTCGATGAAGTCATCGAACTTGCGCTGTGACGGGGCGAGAGACGATGACGGCGACTTCTTCTGTGTAGTGTCCTTCGCCGATTTCGACAACTCCTTTTGTGGAGTCGTCTTCTTGCTCTGCTCGGTTTTGGCCTTTTCGTCCTTGCCTTTTTTCTCTACCGCCGATGCCGGCAGCGCTGCCGCTATCAGCCACACCGTACAGAACAGATATGTCATCACGTGCTTCATGGTCGTTTCACCTCGGCACGGGTATTCCCCTGTGCATCCATGCGGGTTACCTGTCCTTGCCCTTGCCTTTGCTTGACGAGCTGGAGCTGGAACTCCGGCCGCCTGAGTTGTTGCCGGACTTCTGCGGCGCGGGCGACGACTGCTTCACCGCACCGGAACCTGACTTGCTCGGCGCGGGCGACGACTGCCTCACGGTACCCGAACTCGACTTGCTCGGCGCCGGCGTCTTGCGGTAACTGCCGCCGCTCGAAGAGGACTGGTCGTCCGACGACTTCCTGGCCGGACGGTAACTGGAGCCACTGTTGTTGTCCGACTTCCCCTTTACCGTCCCGCTCGGTGAACCTTCGGATGATCTCGACTTGCGGTACGTGCCGCTGGACGAGGACTCATCCCCGGACCGGCTTTCGCGCTGGTCGCGCGTCTCATACCGTGACGCCGACGAACCGGACTTCTTCTGGTAATATCCGCTCGTCTGTCCGGTCGAGCCGGAGGAGCCCTGCGACGGAGAGTCGTCGCGTTTGCTCTTGTACCGGCTGCCCTCACCGACGTCGGACGCGCCGTTGTTGGTCGCACGATAGGTATTGGAACGAACCGAACTTGACCTGCCCTTGGAAGCAGCGCCTGCCGACAGGTCGGTCTCATACCCGCGGTCGGTCTTGTTCAGGACGGTGGAACCCCGCGCGTACTTCTTGGCAGACGGGGCCTGCACCTCGTCGGGCGAAAACGCCATCGCGCGAGTCGACTTGCCCGAGGAACCGACGATCGAGCCGGACTGGCCGGCCGACTTCGTTACGGTCTTGCCGGCCGTGACGTCGCGCTTGAGCACCGTCTTGGTCTTCTCGACATAGTTCGTATAACCCGCTGCTACGGGGTCACGATAACCGGCCTCGCGCACGATCTTGTACTTCGACTTGATCGACGGCGACGGCTGGATGATCGTCCGGTTGAGCACGACCGTGTTGTAGTAGCTCACGTGGAAATCGTTCTCCCAGCAGTAGCCCCACGGATCGAAGATCGTGATCGTGTGCCAGCCGACCGCGATCCGGGGAACATACAGCGGTGTGCAACCCCAGTACACGCCGTTGATGTAGACGGAGTGCCCCCAGCCATAGTCGATGTAAACGTTGCCGCTCACCGACCAGCTCGGATACGTCGGGTAGTAGACCGGACGGAAATAGTACTCCTCCCATTCGTTGACGAAAATCACGGCCCGGTCATAAGCGAAGCGCTGACCGTCGTACCGAATGAAGTACTTCCCGTTGACGTAATCCATGAACTCGTACCGGTCGTCCCAGTCACACACGAGCCCGGAATTGCCGTACCAGCTCGGGATCGGGAAACGCTCGCGGGACGCGATGATCTGGATGTTCTCCATACCTTCGGGACCGCTCACGACCAGGTCGTAGTTGTCACGCGGGCCCGGCAGCTGGTAGGTTTCGCCTCCCCGCACGAAGTTGTCTTCGGAGGGGTCCGACGGAAACAGCAGGTTCACCAAGCCGCGGGAATCGACCGTGTAGATCGCCACAAAGGCGTCCCGGCTGACGCGGAAATTGATGCCGATATCGTCGCCGATATAATACTCTCCGTCGGCATGATCCACCCATACCTCGGCATCGAGGTAGCGGTCGATGCCTGGACGATCGCTGTAGTACATCGGCTGATCGTCGCCATCATACCGTTCGATTTCCTGAGCCGCCCCCCCGATCGCCGCCCAGGCGATCATGAGGATCGTCAGCAGCCCGGTTGCGTATTTGGAGCGTAACATGAAATCACCTTCTTTCTATTAGCGTTCTTGAACATTCGTTCGTGTACGGGGAGAGACGCCGGCATCGAGCGGCACGCCGAGACCCGGAATCGAGAGTTCGGGGTTTCCGACGACCGTCTGATACGCCCAGCGGACTTCCACCGACTCACGCGTGCCGGACATGGCAACCACGCGGAACTTGGCGAAATTCTCGTCCGCGGTCCAGACCACATACGTGTGACCGACAATCAATTCGGCATAACCGAGTTCGGACCAGCCCTCCTCCGGCGCCCAGCCGATATCGTCGAAAGACGAGGTGAATCCCATATCCTGAAGATCCGTTATGGGACGCCCCGCGTTGACATACATGACGCCTTCGAATCGATCGATAAAGATGTCGGCGAAGCTCGACGTGTCGGGAACGGCCATCCCCAGCGAGAAGCTGAATCCGGAACCGGCGCCGCCCGGGAGTTTGTCGTTGGCAACAAGGGTCAGCGATCCCTCGGGGCGGGGGGTGTCAAATACGTTTTCCGCCGACAACGGCGACTCCTGCCCCGCAAAATCAACCGCCGTCACGGCGTAATAGTAGGTCTCGCCGTTGTTAACTCCGGTGTCATGATACTGATACAAAACCAGGTCAAGAGCGTGATTGGAGTCTGCGTCCACCGAGCCGATCCGCACGTAGTCGTTTATCGGGTCAAACGAGCGGTACACGTTGTAGTAGTCCACATCGCGCTCATATATGCCGTTAAACAGCACCCAGATCTCCTCATCGCCGGTAACCGAAAACACGCCCTGCGGTGTTGCCGGAACGGTATCGACAGCCAGGATGTCATCATCATCATCGCATCCGGCCATAAAAGCCGAAACCATCGCCAAACCAGCTATGACCATGATCTTTTTCATTGGCTTACTCCTCATGACTTTTTCCATTTCTGACGGCATATAAAACAAGAAACGTGCCAATTTCGCTATTGTATTGATATACATATTGTTACCCAATTTAGCGCAGCCGTCACCGCTCGGTCTGCGCACAGAAATTGTGCGCGCCGACAGGACTGTGCACAGAAGCTGTGAGGAGAGTCGGGATCAGCGGGCGAGCCCGTATTCCTTGATCTTCGATCGGAGAGTGTTGCGATGGATCCCGAGCTTCTCGGCGGTTAACCCGAGGTTCCAGTCAAGCTCGTTCAGGCAGCGAAGAATGTGGTCCCGTTCCACGTCGGATAGCGGGCGGATCGGACCGATTGGCGACTCCGGGGTCCGTGCCGACAGGCCAACCAGGTCGTCTTTCGTGAGGTATGTGCTGCGCGTGAGCACGATCGATCGCTCGATGATATTCTCGAGTTCGCGGACATTGCCGGGCCACCGGTACGAGGTCAGCAGGGCGGCGGCCTCGCCATCGATTCCGCGGACATCCTTGCCGATCTTTTTGGCGTACTTTTCGATGAAGCGATCGGCCAGCAGCAGCACGTCACCGGAGCGTTCCGCGAGCGGCGGCATATGTACTTTGATGACGTTCAGGCGATAGTACAAGTCTTCACGGAAAGCTCCATTCTTTATCATCTGCTCGAGATCCCGATTGGTGGCTGCGATGATACGGATATCCAGCGGGATCGATTTCACGGATCCCAGCCGTTCGATTTGCCGCTCCTCGAGGACGCGCAGCAACTTGACCTGCATCGTGACCGGCATCTCGCCGATTTCGTCGAGAAACAGCGTGCCGCTGTCGGCCAGTTCAAACCGCCCCTGTTTCGCCCGCTCGGCGCCCGTGAACGCGCCTTTCTCGAATCCGAACAACTCGGATTCGAGTAATGTCTCCGGAAACGCGGCGCAGTTGATCGCGACCATCGGCTTCTCGGCCCGCGCGGACAACGCGTGAATCGCCTGCGCCACCAGTTCCTTGCCCGTCCCCGAGGGCCCCGTGATAAGCACGGTGGCGTCGCGGGGCGCCACCAGTGAAATCATCTCGCGCACCTTCTGCATCTGCGGCGAGTTGCCGATCAACTCCGCGCGCGGAAACGCATCAGCAAGACGCTCCGCCATCACCTGGTTATCGACCACCAGCCGGTTCTGTTCGGCGGCTTTCTGCAGCCGCAGCAATAACTCGTCGAGCTCCTCGATCGGCTTGGTGATATAATCGTAGGCCCCCAGCCGCATCGCCTCGACCGCCGTCTCCACCGATCCGAAAGCGGTGAGGACAATCACCTGAATGAACGGGTTGATTTCGCGCAGCTGCCGCAGCAGTTCGAGACCCGACATGCCGGGCATCTTCAGGTCGATCAAAGCGATCGGTGAGAAGAGATCCTGATAGGCCTGTAGTCCCTGCTCGCCGTTCTCGGCGGTCGTGACCTCAAACCCCTGGCGGGCGAGGAATCCGGCCAGCAGGTCGCGCGCCTGCGCCTCATCGTCAACAACCAGAAGCTTGATCGTTTTCATGCGTGCATGGTAGCGGGTCCGCCCGCCCGGTGCAAACACAAAAAAGGCCCGACGGCGCACCCGTCGGGCCTCACACTTTGTGAACGGCGAAAAACTTACAGCTCAAAAAACGTCGTGATACCCGCATGCACGTTTACGACGCCGATGTAATTATCGAACACGTACGTGCTGCCGAACAGATCCTTCTCCGAGTTCTTGGTGAGGGCGTGCTGGTAGGTCGCCTCAAGAAACAGGCCGCCGAAATCATGAATGTAATAAAACAGGCCCGCTCCACCGCCAAATGCGAACGCCGGGGAATATGAAAGTTCACGGAAGCGACGGTTGCTTCCGTCGGAGTCCGTGACCTCAGTGGCAAATTTCACGTTGTAGAGACCCGCCATTCCCTTGAGATACGGGGCAAAATTAGTCTCTTCCCCGAACCAGTAGTACTTCATGTACACCATCGGATTGTACATTTGGTGCTTCTGACTCGCCGAGAGCTCCTCGATATCCGTATCGATGTTCATCTGTACATAGGTGAAGTTGATACCCAGCGCAAGATCGTAGGTGATAAAATACCCGATGTCGAAACCGATGTTCCAGCCGGTCTTGGCGCCAAGCGAGTCGCTCCAGTCAGGCAGATTATAGGCGGGAATGGTGGCCCCGCCGTATACGGCAACCTCGAGATACGACCCTTCTTCCTCCTGATACACAGCCTCTTCGTCCTGCGCCACCGCGGTAACACCGAACCCCACAAGCAACAATAGCCCACACACCAAGGAAAATGTCTTCATTACCGCATCCCTAACTATAGAACTAAAGCCCTAAACTTCAACCTATCATGCGGGCCGGCCAACAGACCGGCGAGTTCCCATCAAGAAAACGCCAAGATACGTACCGATTAGACGCTTTGTCAACTGAATATGTGGAGCCGAAATCGACTGAAAAGTCGCTTTCGGCTCCACTGACATTCGCTGTGGAAAAAACGGGCTCTATGGACAGCTCGGCGCCGGACCACCCGTAAAGAGGAAGTTGACGAGAAAGATAAGGTCGCTGAGATCAACCAGGCTATCGCAGGTAACGTCGGCGGCCTCGGAGACAGACGGCGCGGGACCGCCAAGAAACAGGTAATTCACAAAGTAGATCAAATCGCTCAGGTCAATCTGCTCATCGCCGTTGAGATCGGCGAGCGTCCAGGACTGCGATACGCTCGTCTTCACGAGTGATGAAAACACCGACTCCTGACCCTCAGCATCGGTCGCGGTCACGCGGTACCACCAGTCCCCCGCGTCATGCGACGTAAATGCGTACGATGTCTGAGCGGTGGCTGATTCCAGCTCGGTTTGCACGCCGAAAAACTCCACGTTCTCAACATCATCGACCCAGACGCCTTCGTTGAGCACGGCCGCATCCGTCGCATACAACAGCCGGACAAACACCTGTTGGCCCGCATAGGCCGACAGGTCGAATTTCGTCAGCAACCACGATCCACCCGACGAACCCGTGATGCCGTTACCCCGATTGGTGCCGTTGGGATTGGTGTTCGTGGTCAGATCGTTGGCCAGACTTTCAAACGTCTGACCGCCGTTAACGGAAACCTGCACGTACAAGTAGTCCCAGTTCGATTCAATGTCATACCAGATACGGAAGCGAAGCGAGTCGTTCGGCTTCACTTCGTACGGATCAACCGATGTCAGCGTATGGTCGGTCTGGCTGACGCTGGCGGTTGCCCACGACCGCAGGCCGCTGAACGCTCTTGTCGTAGACAGCCCCCACGTGTCAACCTGCCAGTACCCGTAATCGGCTTCAGCGTCGTCGGTGACACTCTGTCGGTCCCCCAGTTCGACCAGCCGGAAAGTCACCGCCGGATTGACCGTGTCATTGTGACTCCACGACACGGTAAAGGCGCCGCCGGAACTGTCCGGAACCGAGGCGACCGGCGCCGCCGGCGGCTTCAGCGCGTAAGGCCGATCGGCGATCTTGGCGAGAAAGAAATGCGGCAGGATGTTTTCTTCCGCAAGCACGGGGATGCGACTGAGCGACGGCCAGAAGCCATCGGAGCTGCCGCCGATTTCCGTTGTCAGCGAGATAGTGCGCGGCTTGGAAAGCGTGTCTCCCCAATACCAGTCATCGGACGCGCCGTTGGTCGGATAGAGCGTCCAGGAAATCCCCGGCGAATAGCCGTTGTATTGCACCATCGAGTCGCCCAGAATACGGAAGAACTCCTCCTCGTCGGTATAGACGTAGTCGTATCCCCACGGCCACAGCACGAGATTGGAGTACGTATGGACGTTATGTACGATCGTAAAATTGCGCGCGAGACTGAAGTCACGCACCGCCTGTGTCTCCGGCTCGGAGAAAGCCGACGGTCCGCGGTAGGTGACGTCCGACGGGCTCGGCGATGATCCCTCGTCGTCGTAGCCCCACTGGTAGCCCCAGTTGCGATTCAGATCCACCCCCGGCGTGGTCGGCTGGCCCGACGTACGACGGTTCTTACGCCACATGCCGCCGCCCGACGGATTAGTCGTCTGATTGTATACGTATCCGTCGGGATTGAGCACCGGGAGGAAGAATAACTCTCGATTGTCGATGACCTCTGTCACCTCCGGATCAACGCCGTAGTTTTGCAGCAACCACTCCATGTACCGGAGGACCGACGCCGCCGACGCCCCTTCGCGAGCATGGATCAGCGAGTTGTAGAAAACTTCCGGCTCGTCCTCGTCGACAGCGTGATTGTCCGATATTTTCACCACCCACAGGTCGCGCCCTTCCCAGCTCTGCCCGATCGAAAAGCGTGGACTGCAGATGGCCGGGTTGGCAGCGCTCAGGCTGTCGAGATACGCGATAATCTCCGAATAGGTCCGAAATCCGCCCATCGTCTCTATGTCCTTGTCGGGGTAGCGCGACTGATAAAAGGCGGTGATGTCGGCGTGAACCGTCTCATAGCCGATACCGGAAGCCTCTAGCTTCGCGGCGTCGCCCGGCCACAAAATGAGCGACAGCCGACCGCCGTCATCCTCCACGATATCCAGCCCCATACGCCAGACCTGGCGCACCTGCTCCTTGGACAGCTTCTCGGTCTTGACGAGCGGATTGCTATCGGCCGCCGCCGATCCGACGAAGAACAATAGCGCAACGACGCAAGCGAGGAATCGACGATGCAAATGCATTGTGAGTACTCCTTATCGATCAAATCACCTAAGTCTGAGCCGGACGAAAGATCGGTATAGTGAGGGGTGTAACTACTTGAAAATACGCCTTTTTACTTGGATGGCAAGGTCTTTGTCCATTTCTGGCGGGGTGCCGCCAGAGAAAAAGGTGTTGAAATTGAAGTGCTCACTTGCTTAATTGAGTGTTTATGGGAAATAGCATGGGCAGAGACCAGACATCAGGACAGGATTCCAGACCCTCCCCCCGGCAACATCCCAATTCCCGTCGCAGCCGCCCTCGTCGCGGCGGCCGCGGTGGTGGCGGAGGCGGCCCCCAGGGCCAGAGACTCTCCGTGCTGGTAGTCGGAGCGGGCGGACGCGAGCACGCCCTGGTCTGGAAACTGAAGCAGTCCCCGAAAGTGGACCGGATTTTCTGCGCCCCGGGCAACGCCGGTATCGCGCAGGACGCCAAGTGCGTCAATATCAAAGTGACTGATATCAAAGCGCTGGTTGACTTTGCCCAGCGCAACAAGATCGGCCTCACCGTGGTCGGGCCGGAACAACCCCTCGCCTCCGGCATCGCCGATGAGTTTCAGCGCCGAAAACTCCGGATTTTCGGCCCCGAGAAGAAGGCCGCGCAGATCGAATCGAGCAAGGCATTCGCCAAGCAGTTTATGCAGAAGTACCACATTCCGACCGCGCCGTTCCGCGTCTTCGAATCGGCCGCGGAAGCGATGGGATTCTGCAAGTCTCTTGCCTACCCGGCCGTCATAAAGGCGGATGGCCTCGCTGCCGGCAAGGGCGTGGTCGTCGTCCACTCCATCGACGAAGCCAACAAGACTATCGAAGATATCATGCTCAACAACGTCTTCGGCCCGGCCGGTAAACGAATCGTCATCGAATCGTACATTCGCGGTCAGGAAGTCAGCGTCATGGCGATCACCGACGGCAAGACGGTCCTGCCGCTGCTGCCGAGTCAGGACCACAAACAGGCGCTTGAAGGCGACAAGGGACCCAACACCGGCGGCATGGGGGCATACTGCCCCACGTCCTTTGTGACCCCGGAAATCATGGAGACCATCAACCAGTTTGTGCTGGAGCCGGCAGTCGCCGGATTCCGGGCCGAGAACATTCCGTATCGTGGAGTACTGTACGCCGGACTGATGTTGACTCCCGAGGGACCAAAAGTCCTTGAGTTCAATTGCAGGTTCGGTGATCCGGAGACACAGGCCGTCTTGCCGCTCTTGAAGACGGATCTGGCCGAAGTCATGAAGGCGGTGGCAGATAAGAAGTTGGCGAATATCCCCAAACTCGACTGGCTAAACGGCGCGGCGGCGTGCGTCGTGCTGACCTCCCGGGGATATCCCGGAAAATACAAGACCGGCGCCCCGATTAACGGCCTGCGCAAGACCTGGGGCGACGGAAGCGTGGTGTTCCACGCTGGAACCCGCCGCGACGGCAAGGCGTTAGTGACAGCAGGGGGTCGGGTTCTCGGCGTCGTAGGCATCAACACCGACCTCAAATCGGCATTGGTGAAGTCATACGAAGTTGCTAAACAGATTTCATATGACGGCGTCACTTATCGTCGAGACATCGGATACCGGGTGTTGGCGCCGACCGAAGCATAGGAAATGAATATGCCAAAAGTACTGATTCTCCTCGGCTCAAAAAACGACATGGAGTACGCGGAGAAGTGCCGGGAGCAGTTGACCGCTCTGCAGATCGAAGGCGTGATCGAAATATCATCGGCGCACCGCCACCCGGAAAAGACGGCTCGCCTGACCACGGAGGCGCAAGCCAATGGTTTTGAAGTGATAATCGCGATGGCCGGTTTGTCGGCCGCATTGCCGGGGGTCGCGGCGGCCCATTCGCTGCTGCCCGTGATCGGGGTGCCGTTGCCGGGCGCGCTGGACGGTCTGGACTCGCTGCTGTCGGTCGTTCAGATGCCGCCCGGAATACCGGTGGCCGGGGTCGCGATCGGTTCGCCCGGGGCGAAAAATGCCGCCATTTTGGCTGCACGTATACTCGCACTGAAGCATGACGACGTCAAGCGGGCGCTTGTCCAGCACAGGCAATCGCTATAGTATTTGGGATCATTTCCCGCCGGATTGTGTATTACCACTGTATGATACCGACTCGAAAGGAGTGCGTATGAGAAGGAACCACCTACTCTGTCTTGCGGTCATCGCCGTGTTTGCGGCCCTGTTTGTCGCGCCGAGCGGGCAGGCCGCCGTCGACACACTAAAAGCGAAAGAAATGCTCAATGCGGGCATAAAGGCGACTCAGGAGGGCAAGTCCGAAGAGGCTATCCTCGCCTATCAGTCCGCTATCCAGTTTGATCCCAACTTTGCCGATGCCTATATGAACCTCGGCGCGATATACTTCGAACAGAAGCAGTACGAGGAAGCGCTCGAGCAGTTCCGCAAAGCTGCGGAGAAGAATCCGAAGAGCGCCGATGCGTTTGCCAATATGGGCCGTGTTGACTATACCCTCCGGCGCTATCCGGAAGCGATTGACGCCTTCCAGAAGGCTATCGCCAATAACGGTCAGGACGGCTCCCTGTATCGCGATCTTGGTAAGGCGTACTACCAGAACAAAGACGAGGCGAACGCCGTCACGGCCCTCGAGAAGTGCCATTCGCTCAACGCGGGCGACTATCTGACGTATCTCATGGTCGGGCGCTCGTACGACAAGCTCGGCCAGGACGCCAAGGCGGTCGAAGCGCTGAACAAGTCTATCCAGCTCGAAGACAACTACTCGGCGCACTTCGCCCTCGGCCAGATTTACATGGGACAGGAAAAGTACACGCAGGCGGGCGCCGCGTTCAAGAAAGCCCTCGCGGCTGACGGCAAGAAGTACCTGGCGGCCTACAACTACGCTTCAGCGATGGAATTCGCCGATCCGGAGAATTACGACCGGAATATCACCAACTGGGAGTCCTTCATCCGTCTTGCCAAGAACAACCCGAAGGCGAAGTCGGAAGTCGCGCAGGCCGAGGCTCACGTCAAAGAACTGCGCGATGCTCTGGAACATGCCAAGTTGAACTAACCGTATCCAGTCGATAATCGATTTCGTAAACCCGTCGGCTATCCACCGGCGGGTTTTTTGTGCCTGTCGCGCCGGCACACAAAAAAAAGGCCGCCCGCCAGACCGGGTGGCCCTTTTATCGCGATACCGTTGTTAACGGCTGATGAACATCGTCACTTGTGATCGAAGACCACGCGGTCGAACTCTTCCCAATCCACCACGACCTCGTCGCCGTCGGAGGTGGTAATGAAGATCCCTTTGTTGCTGTCGTCGATGTCGTTGGAATCCCGAAGCTGAAACTCCCGGCCGTCAAGCACCGTTACGATCGCGCCGCTGCGACCCCGGCGACGAATCTCCTTGATGGCGCCCAGCTCGATGTCGTACTCGACATCGCGGTACTCACCATCGATTATCTCCCACGTGTACTCCTCGTCGTTGTCCCAGCGTATCGTCCCGGTGTGGCGGTCGCCGGCGTCCGTATAAACCGTACCCTGCAGCGGACGCCCGCCGTCGAAGTCATCGTATCCGATCTGCTTGGTCGGCGTCGAGAAATCCACGCGGTCGAATTCTCCCCAGGAGACGATCACGTCGCCGAACCCCGGATCGGACACGACGATTCCCCGGTTGTCGTCGTCCACGTCATTGGTGCCGCGCAGAATGACTTCGTCGCCGCCGGTGAGGTAGACTCTCGCGGCCGATGAACTGTACCGTTCGATCGCCTGTATCTTGTCGAAGGGAATCTTTCGGGAGCGGTTGTTCTCCTCGCCGTCGAGAATGTCACTGGTGAACAACTCGTCGATGTCCCAGCATATAAAGCCGGTGAACGTCTCCCCCCGGCGCGTCTGAAGGGTGCCGTACAGGCGGTCGCCAAAACGGGAGCGCTGATCGGTGCGGGCTGCCATGAATTCGATCTTTTCGATATCGTCCCAGACCAACTCGACCTCGCCGCCATCGTTATCCTCGATGACGAAATCGCGCATGCCGGATCCGAGATCGGTGGAACTGCCTGTCAGCTCGACCTCCCGGCCCGACTTGAGCGTCACCAGCGCACGGTCGTCCCCCATCGCCTCTACCGATCTGATGTGGCCGAACCGGATGCCGCTCGATGCGCTCGACGACCAGTCGCTGGACTCGCCGATTCGAATACCGAAAAAGCGGATTTCCCCCCTTCGCTCTGTGCGCTCCTCATCTCTGGCGCGGCGCTGGTCGCGCTCAGAGAGCTCCTTGGTCCCGTTGAGCATGTCAACCCAGTTCGCCTCGTTTTTGTCCCAGCGGATCAGCCCCTCCAGTTCGTCGCCGTCGGCAAGCAGTACCCGACCGTATATGCGCCCGCTGTTGTCGGCGAGCGCTACTCCGGCGGCGCTCGCGATCAGCGCACCCAGCAGGATTGTCATTTTCAGCCGCATGTGTCCTCCGTACAACCGTTTCCACACCTGCTCTGGTGTACGAAAATGAGGCCGCAAGGTTCGGAAAAATGGGCTCTGAGGCGGAGATTACTTCAGCAGGAGCATCTTGCGCGTGGAATGTCCGCCGGCGTACTCCAGTCGATAGAAATACACACCGGAAGACACGGCTCGTCCCTGCCGGTCGGAACCGTCCCAGCGCAGTTCGTGCTCGCCGGCCGGCAATACCAGCTCGGTTGAGGCGGAAACCAGCTGACCGAGAACATTGTAAATCGCAAGCCGAAGCTTGCTCTCGGCGGGCACGTGGAACCGAATCGTGGTCTCGAGATTGAACGGGTTCGGCCAGTTCTGATAAAGCGTCACTTCTCCCGGAATCGCCGGCCCGGTGTGCGTGCCGACATCGGTAGGCGTCCCCACAACAATCTCGCCGGGCAGTACGACCGGGGCGACCGAATCACCGGCCGTGTCAGCCAGTAATGCGATCAGCGTATCGTTATGCGCCGTATCAAGCGGCATGCGTGCATCTACATCGCCTGCCGTGAAGAATATTTCGGCGAGAGGCGTAGCCCCGGCTCCCAGCGAACCGGACAACGTGTCATACCGGATCGAGAGCCTCGTCTCTCCTGCGATGTCATCGATCTCGAACGAGAACTCGTATCCCGTCGGAAGACCCGGGTCCGCCACGGCCGAATCGATCCTCACAACCGACGTGTCGTACCGGAGCGGCAAAACGACCTCTGAGACAGTACGGTTCAGCCGAACGTCAATCGGCACGGAACCAACGCTTTGCCGCGCGACGACCGCCGAACCGATAATCAGTGTGTCCCCCAGCGACGGCTCTATCACGTCGTTCACCGTCAACGTCACCGGGACGGTCAGACTTGAGTCGTCGTGTGCCGTATCGATGATCGTCAGCGTCGCCAGGTAAGACCCCGGCGCGAGTGTATTGTCGACCACGGAGACAGCTACCGTATCGACCGACGTACCGTCCGACGGCGACACCTGCACCCACGACTCGCTTGCGATAATCTCAAACGGGATGGGGTTGTATCCGGCGTGGCTGATGATCAGACCGGCCGACTCAGGCGGCGTTCCTGACTCGTTCATTTCGAACGTAATGAACAGGGGCGCGGCCGACAGGGTCGGGTCGTTGTACTCCTGAATCGCTGCGTAGATATCGAAGTTGCCGTTGCGCTTGTCAACCCACGTGAGGTAACGGAAGCGACCGTCCAGCGCGACATCGGCCTGAATCTGAGCCGAATCCACATAGCTGTTTGCCTGAAAATTGGCTTCGCGCACGACGCCGTCGGCGTCAATCATCTGCCCCACGATGTCAAACGATGAACCGATCGAGTCTGACCAGATGATCGCGACGTTTCCGAGGCGATCCGCCGCAATCGTCGCTTCCCGCTGAGCCCGGACCGTGCCGTCGGTGTTCAACCGCACGTCGGAGTTTATCGGCGTCAGTGCGGTGTTGAACGTGCGGGAATATATATCGGGATTTGCGGGATAACGGCCGTTGCGCCAGTCCACCCAGACGACCGTGAACCGTCCGGCGGCGTCGGTCGCAACGTCGGGAAACGCCTGCCGGGCATCGCCCGGATCGGAGTTGACCTTGACGTTGCCCCCAAGCGGCTGAGCGAGCGAATCAAAACGCTGCACGAAAATATCGTCGTTGCCGAGACGGTTGTCGTACCAGGCGACGACAAACCAGCCGTCCTCGGCGTACGCGACACGCGGCGCGTGCTGCTGCCCCGTGCCGGCATCGGTATTGACGCGGAAGTTGCTGCCGACCAGACTGCCGTCGGAGCCGATCAGTTGCCCGTAGATATCCCAATGCAAATTTCGATAATCGGCCCAGACCACCACCACCGCCCCGGTCGGCGAGACGGCGATATCGGGCGTTTCCTTCAGCGAGTCCGGCGGCTCCAGCGTCAGGTCGCGATTACCGCCGAGCAGCGCCCCGCCGGTGTCGTATCGCTGGAAGTAAATGTCGGCGTCAAAAGGATATACACCGTTGCGGTAATCTTTCCACGTGAGCCAGTACCGGCCGGAAAAATCGCACGCCAGCGACGGTTCCGCCTGCCATGCCATATTGGTATCATCGTTGGCGCGACGATTGAATCCGATTGCATTCGCGGACCCATCATAGCGCTGCACGTAGATATCGTTTTCCCCTGCACGGCGATCCGCCCATGCAATGACGAAACTGCCGTCGGCGGCAACCGCTATGCGCGGATTGGTTTGAATCGCCGTCCCGCCGTCGTCGTTAACCCGGAAGTCGTCGACATCAGCGCGTGCGACCGCCGCAGCGACCACACAGGTGGCCGCGGCCAGCAGGGTGTGAACAAGCCGCCTGGTATTCATCCTGCCGAAAGAGGGCAAAAAAAATGCCCACGCAGGGGCGTGGGCGTGTAATCTTGACCGGGTTCACGCAAGCCGTTGACTGGGTGCAACTTGCTATTGTGACCAGCAACCCGGCCGGTGGTGAGCCGGCCGTTCTATCTGTGCGTGGAGGGAACCGGATACCCGTAGGACCGGTCAATCGTTTCCGTCTACCGATTAGCGGTTTTTCTTTTTATGACGGTTGGCGCGTCTTCTTTTTTTCCGTTTATGCGTCTTGATCTTCTGGCGTTTCCGCTTCTTCCCGCTGGGCATTGATCCTCCACGTTTGTTTCACACAGTTAAATCCCGAGTTTGGTGATCATGTTCTTGAACTCATTGGACGGCTTGAACACAGGCACCTTCCGGTCCGGCACGGGCACGACCTCACCAGTGCGAGGATTGCGCGCTTTGCGTGCTTTGCGAAGCTTAATCTTGAACGTCCCGAATCCGCGGATTTCAATGTTGTGTCCGGCCTCTACCGATCTCTTCACGGTGTCAAGAAATGAATCGACAACCACGGCGACATCGGTGCGAGTTAATCCGGTCTTCTCCGCTACCTTCTCGACCAGGTCCGCTTTTGTCACAGCTTCCTCCCTCGACAGAGTCGTCTATGTTTACCAATTCCTTTGCTTACTTCCATGCAGCGCGCTTCCCCATCCTCTCAGCTTTCACCGATCCGATAAGCTATTGTGGTTACGGAAGATAATCCGAGCACCACAAAAGAAAAAGAAAAATCAGAGCCTTGTCTACAGTTTTTTTCGGCCCCGTCATTGATTTTTGGCCGCCCGACTACTGATACAAATACAGCACCTGCGGACCCAACATCCCCCGGTCCACCGTCGCCGTAACCCGCTGGGCCACATCGGAAAACGACCCGAGAAGATCAAGCAGACCAACCTGCTCGCGACGATACGGCCGCACCACCGACGGTTCGCCGGTCAGACCGGCCATCTCGGCCGCTAGATGAATGGCCTCGTTCAAACCTCCAAGACTATCCACCAGACCGAGATTGTACGCCTGATGCCCCGTGTATATCGAACCGTCCGCAACTACATACACCTCTTCGCGATCCTTCCCCCGACCCTCCGCCACCACCTCGACAAACTGCTCGTAGGTATCCATCACGACCGACCGAAGCATCAGCTCTTCCTCCTCGGTCATGTCCCGGTCGAACGAACCAACGTCTTTCAGTTCACCGGATTTGACAGTCTCCAACTTCAGGCCGATCTTCTCCATCAGGCCCTCAGCCGTCGGAAACTGCATAATCACCCCGATAGATCCGGTCAGCGTCCCCGGGTTCGCGACAATCGCATCGGCCGCACAGGAAATGTAATAGCCGCCCGATGCCGCCACGGACGCCATCGACACCACGACCGGTTTTCCGTTGTCCCGCACGCGATTGATGGCGTCATAAATCTCCTGCGAGATGGCCACGCCGCCTCCCGGCGAATTGACATGGAGCACCAGCGCTTTAACAGAACCGCCTTCGCCCCATTTGTCCAACTGCCGGATGACCTCCCGCCCCATCGATTCGTCCAGAACTCCGAACACTTCGATCACCCCGACATCTCCGCCGATACCGGCGAATCCGACGCCCCCGGTTTCGGAGAACAGACTGATAAATATCAGGGCGAACATCCCGAACGCCACTATGAAGGCGCCCGCGATAATCACCCCGATTACGACATCCCGTTTCCTGGCCATATCCTGCTTTCGCTTGGGTTATTGTACGAGGATTTTGATTTCGTCACCCACCCGAAGGTTGTCCGGGTCGGTCATGCCGTTCCAGGCAGCAATCCTCGATATGGTAGTCCTATACTGCTTTGCGATACGGGCAAGCGTGTCACCGCGCTTGACTTTGTAGACGACAAACCCGCCGCCGGCCGCGCTGCCCGAACCGCTGACAATCAGCTTCTGCCCGGGATAGATGCGGCTGGACCGACCGAGTCCGTTCAACGCGCGGATGGCGCTTGTCGATGTGCCGTGGTTCTTGGCGATGTCCCAGATGGTGTCGCCCCGGCGCACCACGTATGTCGTCCGGTCGCCGTCGCTGGAAGAAATCGTCGCGGGCTCATCCTGCTGACGGGTCGCATAGCGCGACGTATTGCTGCGGTTCACGTTGTTGGCGTCGGTCGGCAGTTTCAGTTTCTGGCCGACATAGATGCGCGAGCCCTGTTCGATATAGTTCACGCGGCGGAGCGCCGCGACCGTCGTTCCAAACGCCTTCGCAATGTCCCACATCGTGTCGCCGGATCGAACCGTGTAGACCGCACCGTCCGCCTCATACGTGCGATTCTTCACCGATTCCGAGCCTTCCTGAGAATCGAGCGGCACCGGAACGATCAGGTGCTTGCCGGCATAGATCCGCGAGCGGTTGTTGAGATTGTTGGCCGCAAGAATCGCGTACTGCGACACGCCATACCGAGCCGCAATCGTACTGATTGTCTCTCCCCGGCGAATCTCGTGCCGCACCCAGCTGGTCTCTTTGGGCGACGGCATCCCGTCGTATGCGGCAAGAAACTTCTCCTTGTGACCCACCGGAATCTTCAGCGCGTAGTTCTTCTCGTTGGGGGGCGTGAACTGGCGAAGGAGTTCCGGATTCAAATCCTTCAACTCCTGGTAGGTGCAGCCCAACTCTCGCGCAACGACCTTGAGGTCGAGGCAGCGGTCGATGTGGATCACGTCCCACCGAATTTCATTTTCGAATTCGATATCGGTGAACCCGTATTTCTCCGGGTCTTTCGCGATAATCGTGGCCGCATAGATCAGCGGAACGTAGTCCATGGTCTGTCGTTTCAACCGAAGTTTCCAGAAATCACTCGTCTTCTGGCTCTTCATAGTCCGTTCCACCCGGCCCGGTCCGCCGTTGTAGGCCGCCATCGCCAGTTCCCAGTCGCCGAATTTCTCGTACAGGTCGCGCAGAAACCGCGCGGCCGCGCGAGTCGACTTCACCGGGTCCTTGCGTTCGTCTATCCACCAGTCACGATCGAGTCCGTACAGGCGGCCGGTGGATGAAATGAACTGCCAGAGTCCCATGGCGCGCGCCCATGAATACGCATGGGGGTTGTAGCCGGACTCCACCAGCGACAGATAAACCAAATCCTGCGGCAGGCCGTATTCACGCAGCACATCTTCAAACAGCCACCGGTACTTCTTGGACCGGCTGAGGTACTTGCGGAACGCATCCTGTGCCACGGTCTGGAAGTAGACGATCGACTTTTTGACCCGTTCGTTCATGACGACGGGAAGGTCGTAGGTTACCGGCTGGTGAATTTCCTCTTCATAAACGATGATCGAGTCGTCGCTGAGATTGCGCTCCAGGTCTCCGAATCGTTCAACCAGCACCGATGGCGCGACGTCCTGTTCGAGCCGGCCGAGCGAGCGCATCGTCGTGCGATAGTCGGCGACGATGTTGTCGAGAATGGTGTTGTACTTCACCGCCTCCGGCGTCAGCGACGAGTCGGCCTCGACGTCGAGATTGGCCATGATGCGAAGCGACTTCTCGAAATAGTACTGGGCTTCTTCCCAACTGGCTTCACGGTTGGCGATCACGCCCATCTGATAGTACTCTTCTGCGAGATCGAACAGCCGCCAGATGTCGTCGTCGACCGCCGCAGCGGAGTCTTCGTTGTAAATCTCAATACCGTACAGCCCGGCCGCACGATTCAGGCGTGGGCCCGAGGAATGGCCGATAGGCTTCCTGGCAGTTACTGCCGCGGTTGTATCGTCGGCAGGAATTTCCCCCGGATCGTGATCTTCGCTGGAGCTTCCGTATCGGTACGTCAGCGGTCCGGTTGTTTCATCGCGGGTGGGCGCCTGCGGGGTGGTGGTCGACGCCGTGTCGGTTGCCGGTTGAGTTGCGTAAACGCCGGGCGAGGCCAGCGATTGTCCACCGCCGCAACCGCTCGTAAAGGCGAGCGTTCCGAACAGCAGGACAGTGAGAAGCGCGAGAGTCGGGCGGGCAATCGTTGTTGAATCCTTCATACCATAGTCCTGTAGGCCTTGCGGGTTCTTGTCATCAGACTAGTAATCGGCTCGGCGCTCCTCGTCCTTGAGCAGGAATCGCCCTAAACCGTTGTTAAGTAACGAATAGCACTATAGGTGTCAAGTTTTTTCAAACCGCGAAAGTTCCTGCGCAAATTCTGCACAGAGCGACTCCAGCAGGGCTCCCGAATTCGGGAAAAAACGCGCCCCGGCCTGCCCCCGAAACCACGTGAGCTGCCGCTTGGCATACCGCCGGGTATTCTGCTTTATCATCTGGACCGCTTCTTCCAAACTGCAATCCCCCTCGAAATGATCCAGCAACTCGTTATACCCGATAACATTCGCTTTCCGCACGGGTTCGGCCAATCCCTCCGCCGCCAGTTGCCGTACCTCTTCGAGAAGCCCCTGGTCCACCATTGCATCTACGCGGCGATTTATCCGGTTATACAATTCTTCGCGATCCGGCGTCAGGCAATAATACACAAACGTGTATTTCGACCGCCGATAAGACCCGGTTGCCGCCAGCTCGGACTTGGAGACACCGGTGACGTAGAAAATCTCGAGGGCCCGCACCAACCGCACGTGGTTGTTCGGGTGAATCTTCGCCGCCTCCAGCGGATCGATCTGCTCCAACTGCTCATAAAGACGCTCGGCGCCGCCTTCCGCGCATTCCTTTTCAAGACGTTCGCGTATTTCCATGTCCTCGCGGTCCATCTCAACTACTCCGTCGGAGAGAGCGCGAAGGTACAGGCCGGTACCGCCGACCACGAGCGGCAGGTGATCCTTGCGCAGGCACTCATCGATCGCCGCCGACGCGTCATCGATAAACCGAAAAGCCGAATAGCGCTCGCCGGGCTCGATGATATCTACGAGATGGAAGCGAACTTGTTGCTGCTCCTCAGCGGTTGGTTTGGCGGTCCCGATATCGAGGCGACGGATCATCTGGCGTGAATCCGCCGACACGACGTCGATCCGAAATCGCCGGGCCAGATCGAGAGCCGCAGCCGTTTTGCCGGACGCGGTCGGTCCGCAGATAATCGGCAGTCGGTTCACCTCAGCCACGACCGAACTGCCTGTCGAGATCGTCCCGGCCGATACGAATAAACGTCGGTCGGCCGTGAGGGCAGGTGTAACGATTCTCGCACGTCAGAAGTTGTTCAAGAAGACCTTCGGCCTCCCGGTCCGTCAATCGGTCGCCCGACATCACCGCCGCGCGGCACGCAATCGACTGCGCCATTGCCTTGCGCGTATCATGACCGGCTTTTTTCAGCGATGACAGATCGTCAATCACCTTCAGGATCATCTTCGACGGCGACCGGCGCGAAAGAATCGCAGGAACCGCCTCGATATTCACCGTCCGTCCGCCGAAGGGCGCAACACCGAATCCCGACTCGTTCAACAGTTCCGACGATTCCTCGAATACGGCGTATTGCTCGGGCGACAACTCGACTTGCTCCGGCATCAGCAGGTGCTGGCCGACAACGGCATGGTTCTCCAATTGGCGAAGCGTCTGTTCGTACAGGACGCGCTCGTGGGCAGTGTGCTGATCCACGATATACAAATCGTCGCCCGCCTGCAGGATCAGATATAAATCAGAGAAGCGGCCAACGAGGCGGAGTCCCGTGGATAAACCGGATCCCGCTTCGCCGACAGGCTCGGATAGCTGCTGCGGCCGGTCGACAATCTCTCCCGTACGGGTGTCAACCTGTACGATCGGCGGCGCGGATTCGTCCGGCTGCGGCGCACCGTGTCGATACAACTCGCCGAGAAACGAACGATTCACGTTGGGATTGGCCGCAACACCCGGGATATACGCGCCCGGAATCCGCGACCCGTCGCGCGGGGAGGTTCGCTCTCTGTCGACGATAACGGGACGGAAAGCCGGGATGATGCCGTCCTGCCGAAGCGATTCCTTGACCGTGCGGTAGATGGCATCGTAGACCTCGCGCTCCCGCGACAGCCGGACCTCGGTTTTGGCCGGATGGACGTTGACGTCGACGTCCGAGGGATCCACGGTCAGCAGCAGCGCTCCTATCGGAAACATCCCGCGCGGCAACATCTCGCCGTAACCGGCTCCGAACGCGTGCGTCAGCGACGGCGCCTGCACGTAACGGCCGTTGATGAACAAGTACTGGCTGAAGCGGTTGGCGACCGCCAGCTCGGGGCGGCCGATGCTGCCCTCGATCGAGACCGGCCCCACCGTGCCGCTCACCGGCACGAACCGTTCGCCGGGGCGAAGCAGCGCGGACGCGCGCTCCGTCAGAGACGTCCCCGGCACGATCGAAAACACGCGTCGACCGTTGAGCGTATAGCTGAACCCTGGATGCCCGCGTCCCAGCGCCAGCGCGGTTGCCGTGCGCGATATGTGCCGCGCCTCGGTTGACTCGGCCTTGAGAAACTTCCGTCGCGCCGGTACGTTGAAAAACAGGTTCTCCACTTCGACCGTTGTTCCCGCCGGGGCCGCCACGGCTTCCAGAGAGTGCAGCACGCCGCCTTCAAAAATGATCTCCATCCCGACATCCTGTTCGGACGGCCGCGAGACCATGCGCATGCGCGACACCGACGCTATCGACGGCAGCGCCTCCCCGCGAAATCCGTAAGTCGTCACCCGGTCCAGATCGTGAAATTCGGATATCTTGGACGTCGCGTGACGGGAGAACGCAATCTCCATCTGGTCGGCCGCGATACCGCAGCCGTTGTCGATAATCCTGATCAGCTTCAGACCGGAATGCTCGATGACGATGTCGATCCGGTCCGCGCCGGCATCGAGCGCATTCTCCACCAGTTCCTTCACGACGGCGGCCGGGCGCTCGACCACTTCACCGGCGGCGATCTTGTTGATCAGTCGCTCCGGAAGCGGACGAATGAACGGTCGCGGCGTCGAGGAGGCCATCTCAGGTCAAATCCTTCTTGAGATCGTGGAGAAACCGCAGGGCATCCATCGGCGTCATGTTCTCGAGATCGGCCTCCTTCAGGCGCGACTCGGTTTCCGATACGGGCGGATCAAACAGGCTCGGCTGCATCCGCTGCTTGTACACCCCCTGGCCCAACTCGCTCTGGTTGAACTTCCCCGACTCGAGCAATTTCAGAATCTGCCGGGCGCGCGTGATGGTCGGCCGCGGAACGCCGGCCAGCCTCGCCACCTCGATACCGTACGAGTCGTCGCAGCCGCCCGGGATGATCTTGTGCATGAAAATGACCTTGTTCTCCCACTTCTTGACGGCCACCTGAAAGTTGGCAATGTGGTCGTAGATCGCCGCCATTCCCGTCAGTTCATGGTAGTGTGTGGCGAAAACCGTCCGCGCGCTTTTCTCTTCGTTGATGAACTCGACCACCGACCACGCCACCGACAAACCGTCAAACGTCGATGTCCCCCGGCCGACTTCGTCCAGCAGCACCAGCGACCGGTCCGTGGCGTTGTGCAGAATGTTCGCCGTTTCGATCATCTCCACGAGAAACGTCGATTGTCCCCGCGCCAGATTGTCCAGCGCACCCACGCGGGTGAAGACACGATCGACCAACCCGATTTCGGCAGCATCCGCCGGTACCCACGAACCGATCTGGGCGAGTATAACGATCAATCCGATCTGGCGAAGGTACGTCGACTTGCCGGACATATTCGGCCCGGTCAGAATCACGATCCGACCGGCCTCATCCAGTTCGACATCGTTGGCCACGAACGAGCCCGGCGGCAGCACGGACTCGATTACCGGGTGCCGCCCGTTCTTGATGATCAGCCGCCGATCCTCGAAAATCCCGGGACGGCAATATCCGCGCGCGACCGCCAGCTCCGCGAGCCCCGAGACCAGATCGATTTCGCCGAGCAGGTCGGCCGTCGATACGATGTCGGCAATCCGCCGGTTGAGCGTCTCAACCAGTTCCTGGTACAGCTGAAGTTCGAGTCGAACGATCTTCTCCTCGGCGGCGAGAATCAGTTCCTCTTTCTCTTTCAGTTCCGGCGTTATGTAGCGCTCGGCGTTGACCAGGGTCTGCTTGCGGATATACTCCGCCGGGACCGCCCCGCTGTTGGCGCGGGTGACTTCGATATAGTACCCGAACACTTTGTTGAAGCCGACTTTCAGCGTCGCAATCCCCGTACGCTCGCGCTCCACCTTCTGCAGCGACGCGATATACGTGCGCGCGTCCCGAATGGAGTCGTTGAGCGTATCCAGCTTGTCCGAAAAGCCGCGCCGCAGCATTCCGCCTTTTGCCGCCACGATCGGCGGCTCATCCACCAGCGCCTTCTCTATCACCTCCACCAGATCACCACACTCCGGCAGCGCACGGAACAGCTGGGACAAATGCTCGGACCGGCAGTCGGCAAGAATCCGTTTCAGCCGGAGCGCGCCGGCCAGACCGTCCTTGATGCCCGCCATCTGTCGGGGCGACAGCTTGCCGATCCCCAGCCTGCCCGCAAACCGCTCGATATCCGGCAACTGCCGCGTCTCCTCCCGAATCCGGTAGCACAGGTCGCGCTCCTTGACCAGTTCGCTGACCCCGGTCAATCGCCGCTCGATTGGAATGCGCGTTTTGAACGGATGCAGCAAGGCGCGCTGAAGACGGCGCGCACCAAACGGCGTGTGACACCTGTTCACGACCGAAAACAGCGAATTCTCTTCGGTGTTGTCCGCGATGTTGCGAATCAGCTCGAGATTGCGTACGCTCGAGTAGTCCAGCGTCATCACTTCGGCGTCGTCGAATCTGCTGATCCGCGTGATATGCGACAGCCGCTCCCGGTAGTTCTCCTGCAGGTAACGGAAAATAGCGCCCGCGGCGATTATCGCGTGCCGCGACTGCCCCACACCGAACCCGTCCAGCGTGCTCACCTCGAAATGCTTCGTGAGATCGCGCACGGCCGCGCGGTAATCGAAATTGAAATCTTCGTATTTGGTGATGCGACGGTCCGACGGCGCCAGGCCGTACTGCTGTTCGAACTCGGCGGAATCAACCAGCGTCACGGGACACAGAATCTCCGACGGTTCCAAAAGGCGCATGCGTTCCACTACTCGCTCGGACAGTCCTTCGTCGACCAGGAACAGCCCCGACGACAAATCAAGCGCAGCCATCCCCGCCGTTCGGCCGTTCCCGGCTACCAGAGCCGTGAGATACGTGGCCCGCGTCTGTTCCTCCACACCGTCGACCGTCGCCGTCCCCGGGGTGAGGATCTCCACGATATCACGCTTGACCAGGCCCTTGGCCGTTTTGGGATCTTCGACCTGCTCGACCACCACCACCTTGAATCCCCGGGACAACAGCCGGGCGAGGTAGCGGTCGGCGGAATGATACGGAACGCCCGCGAGCGGGATCTTTTCGGTGGCTCCGTGCGAACGCGAAGTCAGCGCGATACCCAGCACCGGGGCGGCGCGAACCGCATCGTCGCCGAACATCTCGTAGAAGTCCCCCATGCGAAAGAAAAGGATCTTGTCGGGATGCTGTGTTTTGATGGCGTGATACTGACGCATCAGCGGCGTCATCGCCGAACCGTCGGACTTACTGCTCATCGAGCGACAACCTGGTACACTTCGCCGTGATTCTGCTCCAGTGTCGTTTTGAACTGAAGGGCGTCGTTGTAGTCCGTGAACCGCCCTACGTAGACAACGTGGTAGGAACGACCCGAAACCGTCTTGCTCGCGATGTCCACCTTTTTGCCGTAGCTCCGGAATTGATCGCGCTGACGGTCGGCGTTGGCCTTCTCGGAGAAAACCCCGACCTGAACCGAGTAGTACGTCCCGGTGATTTTCTCGGCGGTGTTGTCGGACTTGACCTTGTCCGGAATCGCGCCGAGTCGCTCGATGAGAGCGTCGAGCCCCACCGAGCCGGGATACGCCTCGCGCAGGATGTTGTAGTAGAAGACCGCGTCGTCATACTGCCTGCGATTGTAAGCGTCAAAAGCCAGCAGATACAGCGCCTGCGGCACACCCGGGCCGCGCGGCTCCCGTGAGAGAGCGCGAAGCATTTCGACCGCGCCGATACGCTTCTGCTGCGCCAGCATCAGGCGCGCCTTGTCGATACTCCCCCACTGCGCGACCTCGCTGCCCTTGTAGCGGACGAGATAGCGGTCCGCCTGACGAAGCGCGCTTTCGTATCGGCCCGCTTTCTCATCGAGCAGTATCGACAGCCGAAGCATCTCGCGGTCAAACTCCCCTTCCTCGAAATACGTCCGGTACTCATTGACGATTCGGGCAAGGTCCTGAAACTGGTTCGTCACGAGGTAGTACTGCGCGAGACGATAGAACAGCTCCTGCCGGTGACGGTGAGAGACCGACGCCTGCAGCGCTGCCTCCATCAGGCGGGCCGACTCCGCGGCGTTCGACTCGATCAGCGCCCGGTAAAAGAGGATGTTGCCGTCGCGGGTGGCCGCCGTGGCATAATGAGACAATGAATCAGCAGCCTCGGCAAGCCGGCCCGATGCAATCAACTCGTAGATTCCGGCCGACGCAGGCTGCGCCAGCAGCAAGCCGATCACCAGAAATGTCATGACGCGAGTCATGTTCCAACAGCGCTCCATCGCCAATCAGATTCGTTCGCGGGAATAATCAGGTGCGCACGGGAGTTGTATCCGGAGCGGCCGGCGACATACCGGTCGACGCGGCGTTGCGCTTCTCGCGGTTCCGCTCCAGTGTCTGCAGCAGGTCCTGCAGTTTGCGTCGCTCCCCGCGATCGAGATACAGCCGGATTATCTCGATCAGCACCGTCAAATCTTCCGGGTAGTCCTCGACCAGCCCCTCCAGCACTTCGCACGCCAAATCACCGTCGCCTTTCTTCTCGTGAAACTCCGCGAGCGTCAGGCGGGCCTGGAGGTTTTTCGGGTCGTGTTCGAGAATGTTTTCGCAGATTTCCACCATGTCGCCGTAGCGGCCCAGATCAAACAGGGTCTTCTTGAGCCGGTCGATGACCAGGTGCCCCTTCTGCGGAACCGCCGAAATGAGCTTGCGCCAGAAATTCACGGCGTCCTCGAGCCGATTCTCGAGCTGGTACGAGTCGCCGATCGCGAGGTACGCGTCCACCAGCGTCGGGTCGAGCCCGATCGCTTCCTTGTACACGATACGGGCCTTGTGGTACTCGCGCTTGCGGTACAACTGCGACGCCATGTGAACCTTGAACCGGGCCAGCGGTTTTTTCGATTTGTTCCCCTCGAGCTTGAGCAGCTCGACCGCCGTGTCGTAGGCCGCTTCCCACTGCTGGCGCTTCTCCCGGACCGACAGCTGCGTGCGATGTGCCCAGCGGCTGCGCGGATCGAGCGATATCAGTTCATTCAGCGCCTTTTCCGCCGTCTCGAAATCGTTCAGCGCAAGGTAATCCTCCACCAGTTGCGTCAGGATTGCGGCTTTTTGGTCCCGTTCGAGTCCGGAGCGGAGGGTGAGATCCTTGTGCACCTGCAGCGCGCGTTCGGGCTTGTTATGCTCGCGGAGTATCCGGCCCAGCCGAAGGTAGGCGTCGATATTGTTGGTATTTTCCGCGACGACCTGGCGGAGCTTGGTAAACGCGGACTCGGTACGGCCGTCCAGCAAATCGCCAAGCGCCCGGACGTACAACTCGGGCTCCGTTTCCCGCGTGCGCCGGAAGAACCGCTCGTAGCCGAGGTACAGCGACGTGGCCCCGAGAAGAATGACAAGAACGATCAGGACGTTTTGAAACATGCGTACTAACTTTCGCTAAAGGCCGAACGCTGGTCCGCGGATTCGCCGTCGGCCCCCTTGAGCAGGTCGGCCGACTCTTCGATCGGCCGATTGCGAAGGATGGCCACCTCCGTCTCCAGCGCCTTGATGCGCTTGCGCGCAGCCCGGACCTGCATGGACAGCTTGATGTACGTACTGATGAACAACAACAGGGACAAAAACAGGCCGATTCCGAGCGACCAGCCAACCACCGTTATCAACGGGACAGCGGTAAGATCGCTGTACACCGGCTGCAGGTTGACGTCAACGACGATGCCGACGTTGCTGTATGCGAAGGCGACCGCGGCCACGAACACCAGCGCGATCAGAAGCGCCCGCAATGCCCACATATACCATTCCCTTCAGGATATGAACCGTGCCCCCGGGGCCCGGTCCGTTCTATCGCGTCTGTCGCGACCCACCCTCATCCGAGAGCATGCGAACTCAGCTCTCGGCTTCGTCATCGCCGCCCGCTTCCGGCTCCGGCGCCTCGTCAGTCGCACCGGCCTCACCCCACTTCAGCGACTTGATCATCCCCATCGCCTCGGCCAGCACGCTGTCATAATATTCCTTCTCCGCCATCACCTGGAACACGAGCATCTTATCGCCGTTCTTGACAGCCACGATCGTGCCGCCGTACGAGCTGTTGACTCGTTTGCCGCCGAGGGCCGATGCCGAGGTCTGCACGTTTTTGGCGTACTTGGCCTCGCCTTCCCAGATGTCCGCCAGATTCTTGCCGATCTCCAGCCGGTTGCGACCCTTGGGGACGATATCCTGTTCGTTCAGGAAATCAAACTCCTTGCGGATCTCGCTGCGCAGGTCCGAATCCCACGTCCGGCTGAACATGGAGTCGACAAATTCGCCGGGGCGCATATTCGTCTCCGCCATGTACACCACCACACGCGGCACCAGCGTATACACTTCGGCGTTTTGATAATGCGGCGGTATGCCGTAGTTCTTCTGCACCAGAACGATACGGTAGTTCTCTTTATTCTTGCGAATCCGGTCGGACCAGTTGCTGTTGACCGTAAACGAGTAATCGTACTTCACGTCGTAAAACACGCCGTCTTTGACGTACCCGGCGCCGGGCGACTTGCGACGGGCCTCGGCTGTCGCCGCAGCGAGCAGCGCGACACATGCAAAAATCAAAACCTTCTTCATTGTGACGTTTCTCCTCCAGCTGGTGGCAATAGCATAACATGTATTTTCATTCTTATACACCCAAAAGTCAACCATTTTCGAAGAAATCACACCCCGATCGCCGCAGTATCCGACTATCGGTCAGTTAGTTAACGGTGGCGATGGAGAATCAGGCGCCCGCTGTGCCCACGGCGCGGCCCGCCCGCTCGTCGATGTAGTCGCTGATTGTGGTGAAACGGAAATCGGTCAGCAGGCGGTTTATCTTGTACGAAAAAATCTCTGTCGATCCGTACGTCCTGAACCACTGCACGGCCGACAACCCGTCGATCTGCGGCGGCTTCGGATCAAGCTCCCAGGGATGCACGTACATCATCGCCGGGCGCCCCTCCGCGTTCAGCTTCCGAATCATCTGGCGGCTGTACCAGTAGGGCGAGTGGCGAAGGTACCCGCCGCCTGACACCGGCACGTTGCGCCCCAGAAGACGGTACGTGGAGTTCGGGAACTCATACAGAAGCTTTCCCGATGACGTCTCCATCCGGAACAGCTCCCGAGGGCCGGTCGGCATGCCATACAAATCGTGTTTGATGGGAAATATCGAGCTGTCGTAATCAAAGCCCATATCGGCCAGAACATCGAATGCCCACGCCACCTTGTTATGGATCGACCAGCTCGGCGCGCGGTATCCACGCGGCATCACGCCGGTGGCGTTGATGATCGCGTCTATTGCCCGCCGCGTGTCCTCGCGGAACTCCTCCGGCGTCATGGAATCGACCCGGCGATGCCAGTACGAGTGACAGGCAATCTCATGACCCAGCGCGGCGATCTCTTCGATTATTCCCGGATGATGCTCCGCGCACCACCCGAGGATGAACCAGGTGGCTTTTACGTTCTTCTCGTGAAACAGCGCCAGAAGCCGCCGAACGTTCGCCGTCAGAGTCGACGGCAGCGACGCCCAGGTCGGCTGGGGGTATCGGTCGCGCAATACCTCGACGACAAACCATTCCTCGAGATCGACCGTGAGGAGATTGACCGAAGCCTGCATGTTCACCCTGACCGCGGGTTAACCGCTGATCGAGTTGCCCTCGACCTTGGGATTGCGTGCCACCTTCGACAGGCGGTCCGACTCTTTGTCGGGCGGCGCCTCGCCGTTTTCGCCCTTGTCGCGGCGGGCTCGATGCGCGGCGCGCTGATCCGGGCGTGATGGCGTGTAGTCGTACCCGTAGTACTTGTAATCGTAGTAATAAGGAAGCGAATTGTCGGCGTTGTTGAGAATGACGCCCAGTATCTCCGTCTTGTTCGCCCGCATGATTTCGACCGCCCGCACCGCCACGTCACGAGCCGTCTGCCCGGCGCGAACCACCATCAGCACGGCGTCCACTTCCGGCGCCAATAGCATCGGGTCCGACACCGGAATGATGGGCGGACAGTCGACAAGGATCAGATCGTAGTAAAACTTCATCTCCGTGAGCAGCCGTCCGATCGCAGGCGCATCAAACACCTCCGCGGGTTCCGCCGTCACGCGACCGGCCGTAATCAGGTCGAGATTCTCCAGCGGCGTTTTGCGGATCACGTTCTTTCCGGGCAGCCCCTGCTCGAGCACGCCCGTCAATCCCGGTTCGCGATCTAGATTGAACAACTTGTGAATCGCCGGCCGACGAACGTCCGTATCCACCAGAAGCGTCTTCACGCCCTTCTTGGCGGCCGTGATCGCCAGCAGCGAACAGACGGTCGACTTGCCCTCAGAAAGGTTCGCCGACGTGATCATCAGCACTTTCAACTCGCGCCCCGCCTCGTGCCGTTTCAATCGCTGGAGCAGGCGACGGAACTCCGTGGCAAATGGACTTTCAAGACTGTAGTAGTCGATTATCGACAGGGAGCCCTGTTTCATCCGGCGTCTCAGCCTTTCTCCGTGATCCGACCCAGCGCCGTACACATCTTCTCGTACACGGCTTCGGTCTCGTCCAGCGCGATCTGCGCCCGCCGCAGCGACGGGTTTATTTCGGTGGTCTTGCGATAGTTGTCGATCGCCTTCTGCCACGCCATCTTGGACTGCTCCAGGTAACACTGCGACAGCTCGGCGTACAAATCGACGTAGGTGGGGTTCTTCTGCAGCTCCGCCTTGAGAAACGCAATCCGGTCGGCCACCACCTTCTCCGACATCCACCCCGGCACCAGCAGAAACCGGGTGTGAAACGCGGCATACTCCCGGCGTCCCGCTTCGCGCTTGGCCTCACGAACCGCCTTCAATGCGGTCAGCGCCTCGCGCAGCTCGCCGCGCTGAAGCAGCGCGACCGCCTGCTCCGTCCGGGGGTTTCGATAAATCTCATAAATCAGCCCCGCCTTCTTGAGGCAGTCGCCGATCCTCCCCAGCCGCGCTCCCCATCGCTCCCGGTCGGGCTGGCGAACGGCTTCCACGATATGCGCAATCGCCAGATTGAAGTAGGCGTCGCCGTAATACATGTTTATCTCGGTCGCCTGCTCGAACTGCTCGATCGCCCCCTTGTAGTCGTCCACCGCCAGCAGCGCCTCGCCGTAGTTGTTCCGGTAGTCGGCGAATCGCGGCCGCATGGCCACCGCCCGCGCGCCGTTCTGCACCGCCTCCTGCGCGTTGTTGAGCGCCAGCTCGGTTACGGCGAGGAAATTGTAGGCCTGGTGATACTCGGTCCCCGAAGCCGCCGTCTGGTAAAACAGCTCGCGCGCCTCCGCATAAAAACCCTTGAAATAAAACGCGGTCCCCAGATGGTACATCGTGTCCGGCTCCGCCTGGGAGATCGCCTGGCGGTACGCGCTCAGCAGCGACTCGATTTCCTTCTTCTTCTCCCCGTGACTCGACTTCACCAGCGCCAGCACGTCCTGCGGATCAACTTGCTCCGGATGCGCCTGGGTCGTCCGCTCCGCCAGTATGCCGTTGATAAAAATCGACGTCGACACGGCCCCGACAGTGGAGTCGTTGGAAGTCTGGATCAGGTACTCGCTGTCTTTTTCGCGAAGCTTGCTGCTCAGTCGGTACGTTTCCATGACGTCTATGCCCTGTTATCGCCAACGCCCCGAATCACCCGGAACGTCATCACCGTGTCCCCTCGTCGCCGTTGATCTGGTTATACACGAGGATAAAGGTCGTCACAAGACCCGCCACACCACCCACGATCGGCAGCGTCGTGGTCAGGAAACTCGAGCCCCGTTCCGGGATGTATATCGCATCTTCCTTACGCATGATATACCGGTTCGGAAACCCGGAAGTTGTATATTTTTCGAGATTGAAATGAAGCGACTGCCCGTAGTAGCTGTCCTTCGTGATCACTTTCGTCTTTTTGATGTCGGCGGTTGCCGTCGGCCCTCCGGCCAGCGCGATGGCCTCGAGAATGTCCAGGTCCTCTTCGAACTGGATCGGACCCGGCGTGTTCACCGACCCCATCACGTAGATGATATTGCGCTGCTCCGTCGTGCGCCCGAGTTCCCGCGTGGGCAGCCCCAGTATCGTCTGCGGAACCTCGATCCGGTCCTGGCGCTGCAATTCCGGCAGCCTGCTCAAATCGCCTGATGCGATCGCCTGAGCCACATTCACCACTTCGACCTTGCCCGCGTCCGAACCGCCGCCGCGAATGATCGTTACCTGTGTCAGGTCGGCGCTCGGACCCGGCCCCCCGGCCTCGTTGATGACCGACCACAGGTCCGGTATCGTCTCAAACGAATACTTGCCCGGAGTCCCAACCTGCCCCGTGACATACACGAACTGGTAGTTGTATGCCGTCACCCGCACCACAACCTGCGAGATATTGCGGTTGAGACTGGACATCCGACGCACGATATCCGACTGCGCTTCCTCGGTCGTCTTGCCGCCTACATGAACCTGCCCGATAATATCGAGCGTGATCGTCCCGTCCAGCGCCACCCGAACCTCCGCATTCAGGTTGGGATCCTGCCAGAACCGGATTTCAAGAACGTCGGTCGGACCAATTCGGTACTGGTCCTGAGCCTGGCAGACTCCGGCCAACACCAGCCAGACCACCGACAACATCACCGTCCGGACCAGTGCCCGGTAAGAGCTTTTCGTACTGCTTTTCATGGCTAAGACCATCTGTAATAAGAGAATCGGCAATTTCATGGGCTTCCTTAAACTGATCAATATAGACGCACCCCTAGTCAGTGTAAACAAAAAACACCGTTGCAGTACGGGGAGTTCTGCCTATTTGGCGGCCATTTCGGAGTTGTACACCAAAAAGCCGTTTCGGCCCGCATCCTTGGCCCGCAACAGGGCCATGTCAGCGGCAAAAAGGAGGGAGTTCTGGTCGTCGGCGTGATCCGGAAACACCGCGGCGCCCTGGGAGATCGTACACACGATTTCTTCCTCCCCATCAGGTAACCGGAATGTCGACTCGGCAATCTTCTCCCGCAGACGCGACATGAACCGGACCGCGGTCGCCTGATCCGCCTCCGGCATCACAACACAAAATTCGTCGCCGCCGTAGCGGGCCACGACATCGATCGCGCGGATCGAATTTCGCAGAATCTGACCCAGCCGGCGAAGCACCTGGTCGCCCGCCAGATGTCCGTGCTGATCGTTTATCCCCTTCAAATCGTCCATGTCAAACATGATCAGCGCCAGCGACCGCCGGTATCGCTGCGCCCGGTTGATTTCCTCCTGCATCCGCTTCATCAAATACCGCTGATTGGCGACGCCCGTCAGGTTATCCGTGTACGACATCGCCTGCATCCGCTCGTACGACTCGGCATTGCTGACCAGCTCCATCGCCGTCGGCGCCAGCTCCTCGATCCGGCGCGCCAGTGTTTCCTGAGTGAGATTCCCCTGCAGCAACAGCAGCCCGTTCCTTCCGGCCGCGACCGGAAACGACGCCACATAGTTGACTCCCGCCGAACGCAGATCGCCGGCCCAGCCCGAAAGCGGTTCGCCTCCGCCGACAAGATCGGCGACCGAACGAACGCCCGCGTCGGCCAGCCGGGATACCGCCGATGCAAACACGTCGCGCGACGGCGGTCCGGACAATGCGGCCCCATCGGGATCGTAATGACGGATCGGCTCACCCTTCTCGCGCGGCTCGTAGAGGTAAGTCACTCTGCTCAGTCCCAGCTCGGAACGCAGACCGTCGATTATCCGGGGAACGAGCGTGGCGGTGTTGCGGTGCCGCACCAGGCGGAGAATCCCGAGGTCGACCCGGCCCGTTGACTCCCGCCGTCCCGCCGTCGGCTCCTCGCGCAGCGAATCAAGCTTCTTGGCGATCCGCTCGTACCGCGTCTCATGCCACTTGATGTGATACGCGGCCGAGAGACTGTGGGCAATCGCGGCACAGAAGTCGGCCATGACCGGCTCGATCAGCGCCGCCTTCCCCGCCACAAAATACACGCCGTACAGATTGGCCCGCCAGTACACGGGGAAACAAAGATCGATTCCTTCCTCGACCAGCCGCTGATACATCCGCTCCGGCAAAAGCGTCCGCAAATCGGCCGCCGGACGCGGTTCAAACCGCTGGCGCAATACATCGCTCAACTCGTCGGAATATCGCAGACGGAATTCCGTGCGCTGAAACCGTCGGATTCCGTGATAGTAGTTCAACTCGAGAAATCCGCGCTGCTTGCGCAGAAAAAGGATCTTCTCGCAGCCGCACGGGCCCTTCAGCAGGTTTGACACCCGTCCTGCGACCGTCTGTATGCTGCCGTCAGCCGCATTCTCGGCCAGTAACGCCTGGAACCCGGCCCGGTCTGTTTTTTGAGCATCAGCCGCCGACGCTGCATGCCTCAGCGACATTCGAACTACTATGACTGTGAGGACGATGACGAGCGCCGACAACAGGATGATGACGGCGGTAGTTATCTCCATGCGACGCATTCTCCCGCGGAGAAGGTTTCACACATAAGGTACGAAACCGTCGCACAGTGTCAATAAAAACAATGACTTACGGTCGGTGACGGGCAAACCGAAAGCGCGCGCGCCGCGATACCAGCGAGTTCCGCCGAAGAATACGATACACCTGCCACCACCCGACCGTCACACGCGACGAACGACTGTTGATCTCCCGCTTCATTTCGCCGATCGACGCAAACGGATCGTAGCGCACCATCTGGAGCACGAGCACTTCGGGATCATCACTGGAGAAATCGTCGTCGCGTGCGGGAGTGCTGATGTGGTGCCCGGACGTACCGGCGGAGGACGGTGAGACTCTATTGATGACCGTTACCGTTTCCGCGACCCGGCCTTTTTTTTTCCACCGTCCGCGGATGCGGAGACTCGAAAGGTATCGCGCGCGTCGTCAACCGTACGATATGCCTTCAAGACGTTGTCGAACTCGAGCAGCTCATATATCTCGTAGACATTCGGAATCATGCCGGCCAGTTTGATATCGCCGTGGTTGGCGCGAACGTCGCGGATATGCGAGATAAATATCCCCCAGCCCGCGGACGAGATATAGTCGACTCCGGCGAGGTCGATGACGATTTTGTAGCGCTGACGCTTGATAAGCGAGTCGATGACCTCTTCCAGTTCCGAGGCGGTCAGCGTATCGATCACGCCGTCGATCCGAACCTCGGATACGGACTTGTCCTGCCCCGCTTCCGACAACGATATGCTGATATTATCCATGACGCGTCTACGAGTTACCGGCTTCGAAGTACGGTTCCATTTAACAGTATCGGTCGGAATCTGGCAAGAACTTTATTTCTCGGTTCCCTGCCGGGGGGCCGACTGGTCGCCATCCCCTGCCGTCCACGTCCGAGTATCGACACGTTCCGGCACGGCCCCCGAACCGGCCCTGCCGTTTCGGGCGCTGGCGGTAACCACACGAGCCATAATGAAGGTGATGTCGTCGTTTTGCTTGGCAAAACCGGCAAACGCGTCAATCTCTTCGACAATGCCACCCACCAGCTTCGGCAAATCGGCACGATCGTCGGCTTCCAGGCGTTTCTGAAGGTACTCCACCAGACGGGCTAACCCGTATTGTTTGCCCTCGCGGTCGGTCGCCTCGGTTATCCCGTCGGTGTATACGAAAAACAGGTCGTTCTCGTCGAGATCCAGCGTCACCTCTTCGAGTCCGTCGCCAAACCCGCGCTCGAGCGTCACCGGGACTCCCAGCGGCATGCCCATCGGATTCAGTGTCTGAAGCTGCGAGCTTTTGGCGCGGTAGTATATCATCGGGTTGTGTCCGGCCGATACGAAATTGATCCGATGCGACGCCGAGTCGTATATCGCCAGCAGAACGGTAATGAACATGCCGGGTGGGATGTTGGCCCGAAGGTACTCATTCACCGCCATCAGCGTCTCCTTGGACGAGCACGATCCCACCGCGTGAATCTGGATCACGGTACGCAGCATGGACATCACCAGCGACGCCGGTACGCCCTTGCCCGATACGTCCGCCACCACCAGGCAGAACCGGCCCGGACCGATCTCAAAGACGTCGTACAGATCGCCGCCGACAACCGAGGCCGCCCGGTAGTACGCGTCGAGCTGCAGGCCCGCGATTGACGGCAACTCCGCCGGCAGCAGCGTCTTCTGAATCTGCGACGCAACCTCGATCTCCTTGGCCATCTTCTCGCGTTCGATGATATTGCGGCGGTCCTTGCTGAGTCGCGTCATCATGTCGTTCAGGGCGCGCGATATCTCGAAAAACTCATCCGCGCCCTCGAGCGGAAGCTCCGTCTCCAGATCACCGGAGGTGAACCGCCTCACACGCTGCGTGATCCGGGCGATCGGCTTTACGAAATAATTGGAAAGCAGGTAGATCCCCAGGATACCAACCAGCAGCAACAAGCCCGTGAAAAGCAGGATGCGCAGACGAATGGCCGCCAGTTTCGCCTCTACCGGCCCGGCCGTATATACCGCGTACACGCGCCCGAAGTACCGGGGACCGGCACGAATCTCCAGCGGCAGGTAGTACAGCCGCGTATCGCCCGTCTTGAATGCCTGGTGCACGCCGATTCGATCCGGATTGACTCCTGAGGGCGGAACATACGGCTTGCGGATGTTGCTGATATCGCCCGAGTGCGCCCGGATAAGACCCGTGCTGTCGGTGAGCACCACCAGGCGAAGAGTCGGGTTCGCCCGCGTATAGCTCACGATCAGCTCGTCGAACTCTACGTCGGAACGGGAATTGATGTAGTACCCCGCAGCCTGGTCGGCAATCGTCGAACCCAGCGCCAGGACCATGTCTTCGAGATGCCCCCGTACTTCGACCTTGGTCCGACGATCGACAAAGTAAAACGCCGCGGCAATGATCACGCTGACAATCAGAAACGTGAAGAAGGAGAACTTCGCGCGAAGCGTAAACAGCCGCCGCAGCAGCGGCGGCGTATCCGCGATATCGACTCCGCGAATGCGCTTGATCATGCGCAATTCGTTGAACCCGGCCGCCGAGATGTACTCCACCGAATCCATGATCTTGCTGATCATGTAAAAGCCCAGCCCGCCCTTCCGACCGGATTCCACCAGCTTCTCGAGATCGATCTTGCCGGACTCTTCCGGATGGAATGAACGCCCGCTGTCTATCAGGGAAAACGCGACGAGCTTTTTGTAGATGACGATCCGCAGACGGAGCGTGCCCTTTTCGTACAGGTAGGCGTGCCTGATGATGTTGGTGGCCCCCTCTTCGATCGCCAGCAGCACCGCGGTTACGTCGCGCCGTGACAGGCCGGCGGCCGCGCACGCTTCCTTCACGATTCGCTGGATCGAATCGAGATAGCGCTCCTCGGCCACGAATTCGGCATTGATCTCTTTGATGGGACGACGAAACATAACGCGGGCCGTACTTCTGCTCGGGGCGCCGCCGGCCGGGCGCCGCTCTGGTGGTGGACTACTCGGTTCGCTGGGACTTCAATCGCAGGCGGGCCTGCTCGATGTTGTTCTTCGTATCCTCGTTGTTCGGGAACACCTCGAGCACTTTCTCCCACGCATCGATCGCCTTCTGGTACTCCTGGTTGCGCATGTGCCGGATACCTTCGAGGTACAACGGCCAGATGTCCGGATTGGCCTGAAGGTCTTCCAGCGTCGACGGTTTCGAAAGGGCCGTGGCAATTCGATTGAGGTAATCCTGCGCGACCGTGTTGGTGCTGTCGCTGCGAAGCACGCTGCGGAACCGCTGCCGTGCCTGCTGATAACGGCCCCGCTGGAAGAGGTCGACCCCGAGCTGAAGCTGCGCGGCCGCATCCAGTCCGCTCTGCGCCTGCTGCCGCGCCGCGACCGCCTCCGCGTTGCCCGGCTGAAGCTCCAGCACGCGGTTGTACGCGTTGATCGCGTCCACCGTACGGCCGTCGCGCTCGGCCGCGCGCGCCTCGCTCATCTTCGCCGCGACCTCGTTCCGCACGATATCCCGTATCTCGCGCCGCATCGCCAGCGCCTCGGCATTCTCCGGATCGATATCGAGCACCAGCTGTACCATGTCCTCGGCGGCGGCGTAGTACTTCTTCTCCTTGAACGAACGCGCCTGCGCCAGGTACCGCTGCGCGAACTGCTCGATTTCCTTCTCCGCCATCTGCAGCTGCCGCGCCTGCTGTTCCTTGTTCTTCAACTCCTGTTCGATCGAGGCAATGGTCCGAGCGATCTCCCGGTTCTCCGGATCGACCACGAGCATCTCACGATAATAGTGCAGCGCGGAATCAAGCTCGAGCACGTGGAAGAACTCGCTGGCCTTCTCGCGCAACGCCATGAGCTTCAATTCCTTTTCGGTCGGAGGAGGTGGCGGCAGGGGCAACGGCTTTTCGGCGAACCGCTCCGCACTGGGCGCTCCGAGCAGAAACGTCAGTGAAAACCGGTGCGAGTCGTCAACGTAATCCATCAGCTTGTACGCGTAATCGATTTTGATCGGTCCGGCGCGCAGTCCAGCCCCGAACGACAGATTGTCCCGGTCATACCCCGCCCGAAGCGCGTAGCGATCGGATACCACCACTTCGCCCCCGCCGTGAATCTTCATGTCGCGATCGGCGTACTTCTCCAGATCGATACCGGCGCTCACCGCAACGTCGCCCACCACCGTCACGTCATGGAGCGCCATGCCCCCGACATACGCCCGCGGGATCTCCTCGGCGGCCGCCTCGAGCTTCGGCCCGGGCCGAATGAAGTTGCGCGTGATGAACCCGATCGACAGATGGCGATGCATGTCGAACGCCACACCCACGTCGGCGCCGATCGCCCAGTCCGACAAATTGTCGAGCGACTGATTGACCGCCTTGAAACTCAAGCCGACCGCAATCCCGTTCGTCAGCCGTCGACCATATGAAAACATCGCCTGGGACGTCGAATAACCGAATTCACCGACCGTCGCCCCGTCCACCCGTTTGACGATATCGTCGGTCCCCACCCGCATAAAGGCGAAACCGATCCCGTCATTCCGGGAAATCGGATACGCCCACACGGCGGAGTTATACAGCGTACCCTCGAACAACGTCGTGTGCAACAGGCTGATCTCGTGAAAATCCAGCCGGGCCAGCCCTGCCGGATTGTAGTAGACGGTCGACGCATCATCGGCAAATCCCGTGAACGTTCCTCCCATGCCGAGCCCCCGGGCGCCCGTCCCGAGTGAGAACAACTCCTCCCGCCCCGCGTCGTCCTCCGCCGCGACCGCTCCCGCCAGCAGCGCCACCAGCATCCATGTCAACAGGCGTGCCGTCATTTGACCACCGCCACTTTCAACAGCTTCCGCCCGCCGTCCGACCGGGTTTCGAGTATCGCCACATAGACGCCGTTCAATACCATCTCTCCGCTGCCGTTGCGGCCGTCCCACTCCAGCACGTGCGTACCGGTCTCGGTCCCGGGATCACCCGGCGACAATATGCGACTGTACACCGATTCCCCGGTCAACGTCAAAATTCGAAATTCAATTCCACCCGGCTCCGCCAACTCATATGAGAACTCCGCCGGCCCGAGCATGGGATTGAACGGATTGTCGCGAATCGTCAAAGACTGCGCCCCGGCGGTAACCGCCGTCACCCCATCGGAGACAATCAACGAATCGCCGCCCGGCGTCGATACCCCGGTCGGCTCGCCGGCGAACGGCCCCGACGTGTAAATCGACGTGATATCGGACTGGGCGAGCCTGATACGGAAATCCTCGGGCGCATCGGTCCGCACGAACGCGCGGAAAACCAGATACCGCTGCACTCCCGGCTCGATCACGTAATCGGCGAAATTGAGCAGCAGGCGTTCGCCGCCGGCCGTCGCACCCGTCACCAGCAAACCACCGTCGTAAAAGCCGGTAGTCGGCGTCTCGACGATCGCGCGAACATTCAGCGGTGCGCCCAGCCGATCCAGAAACGACATACCGATCTGTTCAATCCTGATCGGCGATCGCGCCGACAGGCCGCGATTGGTCAGATACAACGTAAATACGGCGGCATCAATCCCCCTGGGAACGATATGCCCCGGCTCAAAAACGGCCTCGACCACCAGATCAGGCTGCATCGACGACACCACCACCTGCAGCGTGCACGTCGAAACGTTGATCGCCGCCGGCACACCGGTATTACGCTCGATCGGGACCTCGTCCAGCGAAAAAACCATCGTGGCGACCGTATCGAAATCGGGCGCGGTCAGCACGAAACTCACCGTGCTGTCCGCCCTGATCGTGCCGGTAGCCGGGTCGGGGATTCCGAGATTCAATCCGTAACTTGTCATGGAATAGCTGGTCGGCTCGACCAGCGCCTGCCCGCTGTTGGCCAGTGCCACTACCAGCGCGAACCGCTCCCCGACCCCCACATACCCGTCCGTCACGCCAACGAATTCGCACGTCAATTCGAGCTGCGCAGGACGCTGCACGGTCACCACCACCTCGTTATCGAGCGGCGGAAGAACCTCCGCCCCCGTCGCCGATACCGTCAACGTGAACGTCTCGGCGAAGTTGGACTCCGCGGCAGCCGTCACGTCGAATCGGACCTCAGCCGTATCAAACGCCGGAACCGTCGCCAATATCTCGGTCGTATCCAGCAGCGCGGACTGGCCGTTCGTCGCGATTCGAACCGTCACGTTGGTCGCATCGCGCTCCGACGGGTTGACTACCTGCCCCACTATCTCGAATGACTGCCCCGTGTTCACATACGGTGCGTTTGGCGCACCCGCAATGTCCGTCGACACTAACAGAATCGTGATCGGTGTCAGAACCGCGATCTCGCGCCCGCCGAACGATGTCTCCACGCGAACCGAATTCCCGATCCCCGTCTCCCGATAGGCTACTGCGGCGTCGGCCGTCAACGTGCCCGGCGCAAGGCTGAGCGGAACCGTGATCGGGTCGGCCGTCAGATGATTGACTCCGGGCTGCAACGGACCGTTGGTTGATCGAAGACTGACCGTGGTCGAAAACTCGCCGCCCGACACGCTGAATGTCGTCCGCGATCCCACCAAATCGACCGGCTGCGTGCCCTCCAGAAACACGTCAAAACCGAACGAGACCGTGGCCCCGCCGATAATCTCTATCGGAGCGATCGTAGAATCCAGAGCGCGCATCACCGGCGGCCGCTTCAACAGCATCGAATCCGCCACCACGTTCCGGATGATCGTGGGTGGCGCGCCGGAATACACGGCATAGTCGAATTCCACGCGATAAATGCCCGAATCGACCGCCACCGCCGCGCCCGGAATGCTGATGTTGCGATACTGCAGCAGGTCCGGCTGCGGCTGCGTGTAACTCGGCGACCCCGTGAAAAGCGTCGTCACCACCGTCCCGGCAGGATCGCGGACCAGCCGTATCGTCACGGGCGTGCTGTCGATATCGGTCACGACCGACTCGGCCCGCACATCAAACCCCAGAAGGAAATCCTGGCCGGTGTAAATGCTGTCCGGCGTGACGCTGCCCGACACGATCGTCAGCGACGGCGTCGGCAGGATCTGCACCGGGATCAAGAGCGTGTCGGCCGTATAGTAAACGGTGGTGTCCAGTCCGTAGCCTGCCATCAGCTCGACCAGCAGCGTATCGTTGCGCGGCGAACCGACCACATCAGGCAGCAGCACGGATACCGTGTCGATCGTCCCGTTATTGGCTCCGTCGAAAAACACCTTCACCGATCCTCCGCCCGACATGAAATACGTCCGCACCCACGGATCCTCCGCTGGAAGCAGCGAACCGTTATTGCGCACCGGGACCGAAATCGACGTCGGTACCCCCTCAAAAATCTGCGTGATCGGACTGCCGTCGGTAAACGACGCCCCGAGGATATCGTACCCGTTGAACGATACGACGACCGTGTTCGACGCAATCAGCCCCGCAAACGCGGTGATATCGATAACCGCCGACGGTCCCTCGTAACGAATGCCGAGCGGGAGCAGGCTGATCAGTCCGTTGTTGAACAGCGACTGGTCGTTCACCGTGTCCGGCGTCAGCGTACCCGATTCGGGCACCAGCACCAACGGCGAATCAACGAGACTGTACGATGTGACCGGATTGTTGTTTTCGTCGAAAAGACGGATACGGGCGTCCCCCCGCAATGGATGACCGACCACCTGGTTGGAATTGATAATCAAATCCACGGTGGTCAGATCTTCGGCGCCCAGCGGAAGCGTCGAGTCAGCCTGCGCCAACACGCTCCCATATCCGAAGATTATCAGCAGTATACAGAACGTAACGTTACGTTTAAATCGCACGAGGTATCTCAATCTCAACGATAGCCAATCCCAAATTGCCGCAATACCTCTAGATCAAGCAAACCCTATGCCCTGTATCCTAATGAGCCCCAAACAAATACGGAAAAAATTTCCGCTCCGGCCGTTCTGCCGGCCGGCTGTCTAAGTAGTTTAAACAAAAAGCCTTATTGACAAAAGTGAAAGTAAAAAAAAGATCAATGTCTGCCGACCTCCCCCTTTCACCGGTATCGGTGCGACAGATTTCGTCTGAAAATGTGTAAGGCCTTGCAGATATGCGGCAGGAACCTTGCTACCGGCCCGATCGATTGCCCTCAGTCAACTTAACGCCTGCCGACCGGCAATCATCCTGGCAGCTTCGACCGTGTTGGACATCAGCATCGCGATCGTCATCGGCCCGACCCCTCCCGGTACCGGAGTGATGGCCGATGTTTTCGGCGCGACGGCGTCGTAATCAACATCTCCGACCAGACGGTAACCTTTTTCTTCTGACGGATCGTCAACCCGGTTTACGCCGACATCGATCACCACCGCCCCCGGCTTCACCATGTCGGCCAGAATCGTCCTGGGGCGACCGATAGCGGCAATCAGGATATCCGCTCGCCGGGTGATCTCCGCCAGGTTCGGTGTCCGTGAATGAGCCACCGTCACGGTCGCGTTTGCCATCGGCGCTTTTTGCATCAGGATCGCTGCCACCGGCTTGCCCACGATGTTCGAGCGCCCGACCACCACGACCTCACGTCCCGCCGGGTCAATCTTGTAGTACTCGAGCAGCTTGATAATACCGTGCGGCGTGCACGGCAGCAGACCAGGGCGGCCAAGCAACATCATCCCGACATTGTGCGGATGAAACCCGTCTACGTCCTTCGCCGGGTCGATCGTCAGAGTCACGCCCAGTTCATCCATGTGCTTCGGCAACGGCGATTGGACCAGGATGCCGTGGATTCTCGAATTCCCGTTCAGCCCCCGCACGATCTCCAGAAGTTCCTCCTGCGCGATAGTGGCCGGTCGACGGATCACCTCGGAGTACAACCCGAGCTTCTCGCATGCCTTCGCCTTCGAGGAAACGTACGTCTGGGAAGCGGGATCGTCTCCGACCAGGACGGCCGCGAGACCCGGCGTCACACCCGCCGTCTTCAACGCTTCGATCTTCCCCTTCAGTTCTCCCCGCACCGCCTTGGCGACTTCTTTGCCGTCGATTATCACCGTCTCCACTGCTCCGGTCTCCCTCAGTCCCCGACTTCAATCTGCTTGCTGTGCTGATACTCGTCGATATTGAACGGCAGGACAAACCGCTCCATCTCCACCGCCCGGCCCGTGGCCGCCTCGATCCGCACCACGACCCCCGCCAGCCGCACGTCGTCCGTCGCGGTCGTGAAACGCTTCGGCATCCCGGTCAGAAACCTGCCGAGCGACGGTCCTTTTTCCATGCCGATGATCGAGTCGTAGGGCCCGGTCATGCCGGCGTCCGTGATATATGCCGTCCCGCGTGCGCTGACCTGCTCGTCGGCGGTCTGCACGTGCGTATGCGTACCGACCACCGCCGACACGCGGCCGTCCAGATAAAACGCCATCGCCTGCTTTTCGCTGGTCGCCTCGGCATGGAAATCGACAAAAATGATCTCCGTCTGGGCCTGGATCCGCTTGACCTCCCTCATGGCAACCTGGAACGGGCAGTCCAGATTCGGCATGTACACCCTGCCCATGAGGTTGATCACCCCCACCTTGACCGATCCGACGGTGTCGATATAGGACCCGGCGCCGGGCGCGCTCGACGGATAGTTGGCCGGCCGAATCAACCGGGGGCTGTCGTTGAAATAATCGAGGATGTCGACCCGGTCCCAGATGTGGTTGCCGGATGTCTGCAGGTTGATGCCGTAGCTGAACATCTTCCGCGACATCTCCGGCGTCACGCCAAACCCGCCCGCGGCGTTTTCGACATTCGCCACGACATAATCGATTTGGTATTTCTCCCGCAACGGCTTGATCATGTGCGCCGCCGCCTGACGACCCGGCTTGCCGCAGATATCGGCGACAAATAACAAGTTGAACGTGGACATGATGACTACTTTCTACGACGGATCAAAAAGCAAAAGGCCGGAGCTGGTCCGTCGTCACCCCGGCTTCCCGTCCGAAAACAGATGTGACGGGAGACTACCACATCTCCCGTCACATAGCAACCGATATCTGTCGGCCAGGTTCCCGCGCGCCGGGAACTACCACTTACTTCGCGAACTCGGTGTACCGGCTCTCCCGGATCACCGTCACCTTCACCTGCCCCGGGTACTGCATCTCCGCTTCGATCCGCGACGCGATATCGCCCGCGAGCACCGAGGTCGCCAAATCGTCGATAGACTCGTTTTCCACGATCACCCGCACCTCGCGACCGGCCTGGATCGCGTACGCCTTCGATACGCCTTTAAAACTGTCGGCCAGCTCCTCGAGCTGCTGCAAACGCTTGACGTACGCCTCCAGCGGCTCGCGCCGGGCGCCCGGACGAGCGCCCGATACCGCGTCGGCCGTCTGCACCAGCACCGGATACGGCGAGAGCATCGGCACATCGCCATGGTGCGACTCTATCGCGTTGACGACCGCATCGTGCTCGCGGAACCGCCGCATGAAGTCTGCGCCGATCTGTGTATGCGTCCCTTCCGTCTCCCGATCGATCGCCTTGCCGATATCGTGCAGCAGGCCGCAGCGCTTCGCCAGCGCCGCGTCGAGTTCCAGCTCGGCGGCCATCAAACCGCACAGCATCGCCACTTCTTTGGAGTGAGCCAGCACGTTCTGGCCATAGGACGTCCTATAATTGAGCTTGCCCAACAGCCTGATGATTTCCGGATGCAGCCCGTGAATGCCCAGCTCAAAACAGGCCTGCTCGCCGGCCTCCCGGACAATCACCTCCATCTCGGTCTGGCACTTCGCCACTACCTCTTCGATCCGCGTCGGATGAATCCGACCGTCGGAGATCAGCCGCTCTAACGCCATGCGGGCAATCTCCCGCCGCACCGGGTCATAGCCGGACAAGATCACCGCCTCGGGCGTGTCGTCGACAATCACGTCGATCCCCGTGCAGGTCTCAAACGCCCGAATATTGCGCCCCTCGCGCCCGATAATGCGACCCTTCATTTCATCCGACGGCAGGTTGACGACCGAAACCGTCGTCTCCACCGTGTGGTCGGCGGCGCAGCGGTAGATGGCGGACAAAATGATCTCCCGCGACTCCTTCTCGGCGTCTCGTTCCGCCTTCTCGCGAATCTCCTTGATATGGGCCGCGGCTTCCATCTTGGCCTCGTTGATCATGTTGTCCATCAACTGGCGTTTGGCCTCTTCCGGCGTCATCTGCGCGATTTTCTGGAGCCGCTCGTTCTGCGAGGCGATTATCGTTTCAATCTCGACTTCCCGGATCTCTATGCCCTTCTGACGCTGGGCCAGATTTTTCTCCCGGGAGGCGAGTTCCCTGTCTCGGTTTTCAAAACTCTCGATTCTTTTATCGAGAGCATTCTGGCGATCCTCCTGCGCGCGCTCGGCTTTCTCAACCTCCCGGCGCCGCTGCTCCATCTCCTTGTCGAACCCCGACTTCTCCTTCAGCCAGGTTTCGCGGGCCTCCAGGATCGCCTCTTTTTTGACTATCTCCGCTTCCTTGTGCGCCTCATTGAGGATGCGCCGCGACTCGTTGCCGGCCGAATCAAGTTTCTTCTTGTCGGCCCGACGCGCCAGCACTGTCGCCAGCACGAATCCGAGTATCCCGACGCCTAGCGCGATGAGCAAGGCGGTCAGCACGTTCATCGTGTCCTCCCGTCCGGTCAACGACCGAACGAACATGGTCTATATGGAAAAGGGTGCGTAGGAAGAAGAGGCTTTGGAATGGACGGTGACAGTGTCCTCAGCCGACCGCTGAGTCCTGCTGCAGGGCCTCATCCAGTCTGCCGAGTAGGGTATCAAGACGAGTCTGAAAGCCCGCCTCCATCACCTGGAGGGCGCTGCCTTTCTCGTGAAGTTCCGACGCGATCGACATGGCCGCGAGAATCGCTACCTTGTCCCGTGCGTGTGAACGGGAGAGTTTTGATACCTCTTTCATCCTGGAATCAACCAGATCAGCGATCCGGGAAATATATTTGGGATCATTTTCCCCGGTTATTGGATAATCTTCGCCAAATATCCTGACGACTACTCGATTCTCAACCGTCAGATCAGACATACTGTCCCGATTATATACCAATTCCGTATATTCTTCGTCCTATCCCACTATCTAACAAAATCTTATACCGGATTATAAGAATCTTGTCAAGAAAAAACTTAAAGCCCTATGGCTTCCAGCTCTTCTAATCGATTAAGAACCGACGTCAGCCTGGTCTTCACCGCCCCCGCCTGATCATTGTACGTCAGCTCGAGAGCGTCGAACTCGCGACGGAGCTCCGCCATCTCCGACTTCAGCGACCGGTTCTGGTCGCGCAAAGCGCGGTTTTCCCCCCGAAGCCGTTCAACCAGCTGCAGGACTCTCTCGACCCGGTCCTCGATCTGAGCAAGTTTGTCACTCATGATTACTTATCCCTGATCTCGGCATTAAACTTCTGCTTCAGGGCCGCTATCACAGCTTGTTGCCGGGATTCGACTTCCTCACTCGAGAGGCTCCGGTCACGCAATCGATACACCAGCGCAATCGCGATCGACTTCTTCCCCGCCGGAATCTGCTTGCCGGTATACAGATCGAACAACTCGACCGACTCCGCCAAATCCCCGGCCACCGCCTTGATTTCTCCCACGATCCGCCCGACCTGCACCCCCTCGTCCACAATCATTGCGATATCGCGAGGTGCCGCCGGAAATGTCGGCAGCGGCTCAAATGTGGCCTGTCCGCCACTAACCGAAAGTAATGCCGCAAGGTCCAGCTCGGCAAGAAAGACTCGCTGCTTGACGTCAAAATACCGGGTAACCGCGTCGCTCAAAGCGCCCACTTCCCCCGCCTCGACCTTCCCGACTGTCACCGCAAAACCATGCCCGGTCTCAAAGTAAGACTTCTCCACGGGACGGTAACTGATTGCCGGCCAACGGAAATGACGCCCCAACGTTTCCAGGGCGCCGGTCAGATCATAAAAATCGTACGGCCGCGCCTTCGCCCGCCAGTTGCCGGGCGTCTGCCCTGTCACCATCAAACACAAACGCTCCGCCTCTACCCACCGACCGCTGCCGTCGGGAGGGAAATAGGCCTTACCGATCTCAAACATCTGCAAATCGACATTCCGGTGCGCGATATTATGCGCCGCCACCGGCAACGCCGACAACATCAGCGAGTTTCGCATGATGTCCAGATCTTCTGACACCGGATTGATAATGCGAAGCTGCGGAATGTCCGGATGCAGCCGCGCCGCGGCCTTGCTGTCCGCCAAACCGTGACCGATCATCTCGTCGAACCCCGCCCCCGTCATCAGCCCCCGAATTTCCTCCACGAACCGGTCACCCGCATGCGTCGGCGTAAACAACGGACCGATATTCGTCACGGCATCCGGTATCGCGTTATACCCCTCGATCCGGGCGATCTCCTCTATAAGGTCAATCTCCCGAGTGATGTCATGACGAAACGTCGGAACGGTTGCCGTAATGGGCTCATCCCCGGTCACTTCTATCTCGAGATGGGTCAGTATCTCCTTCATACGCTTGGTCGAGAAGTCCGCCCCGGTGATCTGACGACACCTCGACGGACGCAGCGTCACCTCGACCGGAGCCACCGGCCGCGGGTAACTGTCCACCACACCGCCCAGGACCTTCCCGCCGCACAACTCCTGAAACAGGTAAGCGGCACGATTGCCCGCATAGATCACGTTGTTGGGATCAACACCCTTCTCGAACCGCTGCGAGGCTTCCGTCACCAGACCGAGATGGCGGCGGCTGCGGCGGATGATCGAGGGTTCGAAATAGGCCACTTCCAGCATAATCGTCGACGTGTCGTCGCTGACCTCGGAATTCAGTCCGCCCATCACGCCGCCCACGCCCGTGCTCTCCGAGCCGTTCGTGATCATCAGGTTGTCCGATATCAGCTCGTGCTTCTTTCCGTCAAGCGTCACGAACGACTCGCCGTCGCGGGCCCGGCGCACCACCACCGTCTTTGATCCGAACCGGTCGTAGTCAAACGCATGCATCGGATTGCCGGTCTCGAGCATGACGAAATTGGTGATATCGACGATGTTGGAGATCGGACGCATCCCGGCCGCAATCAGTCGCTTCTGCATCCACCACGGCGAGGGTCCCACCGTCACCCCTTGAATAATTCGAGCGGTGAACCGACCGCACGCATCCGGCGCGTCAATTTGAACGCCGATATAATCCGACGATTTCCCGCCGCCCTCACGGATTTCAAAGGTCGGATATTTGATCTTCACCCCGGCCAGCGCGGCAAGATCACGCGCAATACCGATTGCCGACATCGAATCGGCGCGATTGGGGGTCAGTTCGAAATCCAGAGTGTAGTCGTCGAAATCCAGCGCCTCGGCCAGCGGCCGACCAACCGCCAGATCGGGCTCCAGCACCCAGATACCGGAATGATCGTCGGATATTCCCAGTTCGGCCTGCGAACAGATCATGGCCGATGATTCGATTCCGCGAATGGTCGCTTTCTTGATTACCAGGCCGCCGGATAACTCCGCCCCCAGCGTCGCCACCGGTACCTTCTGCCCGACCGCCACGTTGGGCGCCCCGCAGACGAGACTTAACGTCTCTTTCCCGGTAGTGACCGTAGCCCGGCGAATCTTGTCCGCCCCCGGCACCGCCTGCACGTCGAGCACCTCGCCCACCACCACCCCTTTCATGAAGCGCGCGGTCGGGGTGATGTCCTCGCAGGCCGTTCCGCACAGCGTGAGCCGGTCGGCAACCTGTTCCACCGGCCAGTCCAGACCGGTGAGCTCCAGCAACCATCGATACGATATCTTCATGATTTATAAAAACTGCCTGAGAAAACGAACGTTGTTGTTGAACACGAGTCGAATGTCGTTGATGCGATACTTCAGCATCGCGATACGTTCCACCCCCATCCCGAACGCATAGCCCGTGTACTTCTCCGAATCGTAGCCTGCCGTCTCGAGTACGTTCGGGTGAATCATGCCGCAGCCCAGTATCTCCAGCCAGCCTGTATACTTGCACAACTGGCAGCCCGCACCGCGACACAAAAAACACTGCACGTCGACTTCCGCCGACGGCTCCGTGAAGGGGAAAAACGATGGACGGAACTTGAGTTTCAATTCTTCGCCGAAAAACGCCCTGCAGAAAGCGACCAGCGCCCCCTTGAGATCCGCCATCGACACGCCCTCGTCGACCAAAAATCCGTCGACCTGGTGAAACGATACGTGCGACCGCGTCGTAATCACCTCGTTGCGGAACGTCTTGCCGGGAGTGATTATCTTGATCGGCGGCGTCCGTTTCTCCAGCTCGCGCGCCTGCACCGGCGTCGTGTGCGTCCGCAGCAGGCGATCACCCTCGACAAAAAACGTGTCCTGCATGTCGCGCGCGGGATGATCCGGCGGAAAATTCAACGCCTCGAAATTGTAATGGTCGGTCTCCACGTGCGGGCCGTGAGCGATCTCGAAACCCATGCCGTAAAACGTCCGACAGATCTCGCTCATCACCCGGTTGACGATATGGACCGCGCCGATCCGCTGCCCGGTCCCCGGAAGGGTCGGATCCAGCGCGGCCGCGCCGGCCGTCGATTCAAACGCCGCCGCCGCCCGCTCGAGCCGCTCCTCCAGCCGCTGCTTCAACGCGTTCGCTTTCGCCCCGATCACCTTGCGCTGCTCGGCATCCAGCGAGCCCAGCGACTTGAGAATCGCCAGCACCGGCCCTTTTCGCCCGAGATAACGGACACGAAGTTCCGTAAGCGAATCGAGCGAATCGGCCTGGCCGATTCGCTCGAGTGCTTCGCGTTCTAATTGAGCTATCTCTTCGGTAAGAGACATGATCGACGTCTACCGCGTTACTTCCCGGTCGCCATGCCGGCGAGCGTGCTGAACGTGGCCATGTCGCGGGCGGCGATATCGGCAAGCATCTTGCGATCCATCTCAACCCCCGCTTTCTTCAAACCGCTCATCAGGGTCGAGTAGTTCGTCCCGCACAGCTTGGCCGCCGCCGATATCCGTGCGATCCAGAGGGCGCGGAACTCGCGCTTGCGGTTGCGACGGTCCCGGTAAGCGTATTTCAGACCCTTGTTGACCGTCTCCAGCGCGGACCGGTAAAGCTTCCGCCGACCCTGAAAATTGCCCTTGGCCTTCTCCAGCACCTTGCGGTGGCGCTGATGGGCGGCAACACTATTTTTTGCGCGTGGCATTCTTCTCTCCTGTCAATTCACCCTGCAGCTAGTACGGCAGCAGCTTGTTTATGCGCTTGGCGTCGGACTCGCTGATCAGCCCGGACTTCCGCAGCTGACGGCGACGTTTCGGGCTCATCTTCGTCAAGATGTGCGTCTTGTACGCTTTGTGCCTTTTCAGCTTGCCCGTTCCGGTCCGCTTGAACCGTTTGGCCGCCGACTTGTTGGTCTTCATCTTCGGCATCGTTTCCTCGTCAATCTATGGATACTCGCTCTTTTCTTCTATTCGCGGCCGCCCTGAATGCGCCGTTACTCCTGCACGCTGTCGGCGTCGGCTTCGTCGCCGTCACCGCCGGCCTCGACAACCACCTCTTCCTCTTCCCCGGCCGACGCTTTCGACTGGTCTTTCGACGGTCCTTTCGCCTGCGCCTTCTTCAAAACCTCCGGCCGAGGAGACAAAATCATGCTCATCCGGTTGCCTTCCAGGCTCGGCGCCACATCGACGGTCGCGACATCCGCAATGTCTTCCGACAGACGACTCAGTATCTGCCGGCCAAACTCCACGTGGGCCATTTCCCGGCCGCGAAACATGACAAAGGCCTTCACCTTGTTGCCGGCCTCGAGAAACGAGCGGACATGCTTCGTCTTGAACGAATAGTCGTGCTCGTCGATTTTCGGCCGGTACCGCATCTCCTTCAGCTGCGTCGACTGCTGCTTCTTTTTCGCGGCCCGATCTTTCTTGGAAAGCTCGTACTTATACTTTCCGAAATCCATTATCCGGCACACCGGCGGACGACTGTTGGGAGATACCTCCACCAGGTCCAGTTCCAACTCGCGGGCGCGCTGCAACGCCTCGCTGGTCGGCACTATCCCGACCTGCTCACCGTCGACCCCGATCAACCGAACCGGTGAAATCCGAATGCGATCGTTCACGCGGACGTCTTGTTTAGCTATTGAACCCTCCTGAGTCCTTGAAATCCTATTGCTCGCGTTCCAATGCCTTGCTGTCGATCTCACGATGTACCAAAGCCATCGCATCTTCGAGCGACATCGCCCCCCGGTCGCCGACTCCGTGCCGACGCACCGACACGGTGCCCTGGTCCGCTTCCTTGCCGCCAACAATAAACATATATGGCACTTTTAGCAACTCTGCATCGCGAATCTTCGCCCCGATTTTCTCCGACCGATCGTCCAGCGAGGCCCGAAGCCCCCCGGCAATCAGCTCCTTACGAACCGACTCGGCGTACGGATTCTGGCTGTCCGTAATCGGCAGCACCTTCACCTGCTCCGGAGCGAGCCAGACCGGGAAATTGCCCGCGTGATGCTCGATTAAAACGCCGAAAAAGCGCTCCACCGACCCCAGCAGGGCGCGATGAATCATATACGGCCGCTTCTGCTGGCCGTCGCTGTCGATATATGTCAGGTCAAATCGCTCCGGCAGCGAAAAGTCGAACTGGATCGTCGAACACTGCCAGGCACGACCGATTGCGTCCTTGATCTGGATATCGATCTTCGGACCGTAAAATGCCCCGCCGCCTTCATCGACCCCCCACGCCAAACCGGCCTTCTCCAGCGCGCGGCGAAGACCGTTCTCCGCCTTCTCCCAGTCGCTCACGTCGCCGATCGCCTTCTCGGGACGGGTCGACAACATGATCGCGTAGTTCGAAAACCCGAACGACCGGAGCATGTGGATGCAGAAATCGAGCAGCCACACCAGCTCCTCTTCCATCCGCTCCTGCGTGACGAAATGATGCGCGTCGTCTTGCGTAAACCCGCGCACCCGCATCAGCCCGTGCAGCACACCCGGCTTCTCATACCGGTACACCGTCCCGAGCTCCGCCCAGCGAAGCGGCAGGTCGCGATACGACCACCGACGCGACTTGTACATCATGATATGGAACGGGCAGTTCATCGGCTTGAGCTGGTACGACTTCTGGTCCAGCTCCATCGGCCGGAACATGTTCTCGGCATAAAAACCCGTGTGCCCCGAGAGCTCCCACAACTTCAGGTCCGCGACATGGGGCGAATAAATCAGCTCGTACCCGTTCTCTAAATGTTCTTCACGCCAGAAATTCTCGATCTCGTTGCGCACGCGCGCTCCGCGCGGCAGCCACAACACCAGACCGGGACCAACCTCGTCCGAAATCGTAAACAGCTCCTGCTGCTTTCCGATCAGACGGTGATCGCGCTTTTTGGCCTCTTCGATCCGCGTCAGGTATTCATCGAGCATCGCCTTCTTCGGATACGACACACCGTATATCCGCTGAAGCATGGTCCGACGCTCGTCGCCGCGCCAGTAGGCGCCCGAACTGGCCGTCAACTTGAAGGCCTTGACGATCCCGGTGCTCGGGATGTGCGGCCCCCGACACAAGTCCTCGAAAGTCGAGTGCTTGTAGACGGTGACCGTGTCGTCCTGAATATCTTCCTCGAGAATCTCGACTTTGTACTGCTCGCCCATCGTGCGGTAGTGCGCAATCAAATCCGCCCGCGTCACGACCTCACACCGAAACGGCGCGTCCTGCGCGATAATCTCCGCCATGCGCTTCTCGATCCGATCGAGATCCTCGGGCAAAAACGGCCTGTCCACTTCGAAATCGTAATACCACCCCTCGTCGATCGGCGGACCGATCGCCAGCTTCACGCCGGGGAACAATTCCTGCACGGCCTGCGCCATGATATGGGAACTGGAATGCCAGAACACCTTCCGGCCGTCCGGATCATCAAACGTCAGAATCGCCACCGGCGCGTCGGCCGGTATTGGGGCGCGAAGATCGCGTACCTCACCGTTGACCTTCACCGCGATCGCCTCTTTGGCGAGGCGCGGCGAGATCGACTGGGCCACCTCGTATCCGGTCGTACCGGCATGATAACTGCGAATTGACCCGTCCGGTAATGTGATCTGTAACTCGGCCATGTTCGTTCGCTCGTAATATACAAAGGCGGGGTGCCGGTTTTCGGTTCCGCCCGACATCCCGCATATTTACAATGGTGGGCGATACTGGAATCGAACCAGTGACCCCTTGCATGTCAAGCAAGTACTCTAACCATCTGAGCTAATCGCCCATCACAGGGACTGACCGGCGGAAATCGCCGCCGGGCAAGGAATCGAATATATAGGCAATAAATCGAACTTGTCAATACCTAATTTAACCCCTCGACCACAAAAACCTCCTGTCGGCCAAAGGGTTAGTCCCCCCTTCGTTCGACCGATCTCATCGGCCCCACAACCCTCCGGCTCACGCCCCGGTCGGGAAACGAACGCCCCGCGACCGGCCGACAAAACGTGAGCGCGGGCCCCGTCACTTTACCGATGCCAGCGAACCGTCTCCGTCACCAGACTTCTGCTGAGCCGCCAGCAACTGCGCCACCTGCGCTTTGAGTTCCGCAAGCTCGGCTGAGACCGTCTTCAGCTCGGACTTCAGCAACTGGACCTCTTCCACCTTCTTGTTCAGCTCCTTCACGGCCGCCAGCGCGACTCCCGAAGGATCGAGCGTCGAGATCGTCTTGTTGTTGTCACCGAGGCCAAAGGCCGCATGGAAATCCTCGGCCATCGGGCCGATGTGTCGAATCCCGTCTTCCTGGCTGTTGTACGACCAGAAGTAGATCGGCAGCGAGGCCACTTTGTCGAGCACCTGTCGCGAGTCAACCTCTTCGATGTTCTTTTTCATAGTCCGCGATGACAGCGACGACCACATCGACCCGCCCGGCGAAATAAATACACCCGGAAGTCCCGTGCCCGGCGCCGCTACCGAGTCACACCCGGTCAGGAAATAAAACCCGTTGGTCGCACGGACATTAAAACTCCGGGGAAGCATCGAATGAAACGGCAGCGACACGCCGGTGGCCGGGTCAAAACAGCAGTCCGACCACACGAATGAACAACTGTCGTCGGCCGTCGCCCCTGTTCCTGCCGCGAACGTATATGGCTCCATCGCGGCATTCATGAATCCGCCGGGGACCGTGGCGTGGTCACCGGGACCGACACGGTTGTACCGGCCTCCGCCTACGACGCCGCCCGGACTGAACGCGCCGTTAAACTCTCCGCCCAGTATCGATGCCATCCGCGCGGAAACCACGTTCAATCGCCCGCCGCCGATCGTCGCACCCACCGAACCGGCCGAGTTCTCCGTCCCGCCCCCGATAAATGTCGTGTCGGCCTGCGCCACGTTGCCCAGTCCGCCGCCGACCGTCGCCACCCTGCCGAGAGCGTTGTTGTTCTGCCCGCCGCCCACGAAAGTCGCATAATTGGTGCTGAAATTCTGGCTGCCACCGCCCACCACCGCGGCATACGCGTTTGCCACATTGCTCAACCCGCCGCCGATAAACGTGTACTCGTTCACCGACTGGTTGTTAACCCCTCCGCCAACCGTCGCCCACGTCGACGCCACGTTTTCCTGCCCGCCACCGATCGTCGCCAGCGGATCGGTCGCCTGGTTGTTCAGACCACCGCCAATAAACTGATACGGGTGCAGCAGCGCCTGATTCCCCTCGCCGCCACCGATTGTCGATGACTGCCCCTCGGCGCGGTTGCGGCTTCCCCCTCCGATCGCAGACTGTAGCCCCAGCGCGTGATTACCGAATCCCCCCGCGACCGTGGCGTACTGCGCGGTCGCCGAATCGGACCGCCCGCCGCCGATCGTCGCATAGTTGGCCAGCGCAAGATTGACCTCACCGCCGCCGATCGTCGCCGCAAATCCGTCCGCCCCGTTGCCACGACCACCGCCGATCGTCGAAACATGATTGTTCGCCCGGTTGGCGAACCCACCGCCGATCGTACGTCCCGTATACCCTAGCATTGCGCCGTTATAGGCGCCGCCGCCGATCGTGGTCATCTGGCCCGCCGCATAATTGTGAATGCCGCCGCCGACCACCTGGTACCTCCCCGGCAACAGCGTCTGATTGCAATAGCCCCCGCCGATAAATGAAAACGGCATCTCCGCATAGTTCGCCCCGCCGCCGGCAATGGCCGAAAACCCGCCCGCGGCGGTGTTGTTGCCTCCCCAGCCTACTCCCGACCCGTTGCCGATCGCCGTATTGCCGAATCCGCCCCCGACAAACAGCGGCGTCCACCACGGAGGGTAAACGCACGGAAAGACCATCACGTCGCTCGCAAAACCGTGGACGTCGAAATGCCCGAGCTCCTTAGAATCGAAAATACCGACCGTATCGAACGTACTGTCCGCAATATTGGTCAGCTCCGCGAAATTGCCGTAGCCACCTGCAATCGAGCTGTAGTCCGTCAAAACAGTGTTACTGTCGCCGGCCGCAAATCCGTTGAGCCCCGCGATGACATTATTGCTGCCCGGCGCGAATCCGTCCACCGTCGCGGCCCTCGCCGCGTAGGGCGATGCTGCCAGCGGCGTACGTGGCGACAACTCCGGATCGCTGCCGATCTTTATCCCCAGATACCTCGTTGAGCCGTCGAACAGCGACGGATCAATCGACACCATCGACCCCAGCATCGCCGTCAAAAACCCGTCGTCCACCACCACCCCGGCGTGCGTTTCGGTCCACAGCGCCGTCCCCCCGCTGCTGACATCGTACAGTGAGAACTGAATGGTATAACTGCCGGAAAGCGCCTCTCCGGCGGCATCGGTCAGCCGTGCCTGATACGGAAACTGCACGGATGTCGCGTGCGACCACGCCGCCGTAACACCCAGCAGCACGACCATTGAAAAAACTCGGCGAATGGACCTGGACATGGTACCTCCTCCGGGGATCCGATAGTTTCGCCAACCCGATTCGAGCTGGACGGATTTGGTTTGATCGATGACCGAGATTGAAAGGTACCTAAAATCTACAATTTCGATCCGCATTGTCAACAACGATCTGCACCGCCGCACACCGCGTCTCCGATCCGTGCCTGTCCTCCGTTATCGCCGTGTGCGCATCTCCTGATCCTTGTGCGCAATTCATCGTGGCCTGAGTACGTCCCCGCGCGTAGTGTACGTCCCCGTGCACCACGCACCCTTGCCCGCGGGCACCCACCCCCGGAGGTAAGTGAAAACGGGCCGCCCGAAATATCGGGCAGCCCGTCTGTTTACCGTCTTATGTTCGGCAGCGGATCAAGGACAGGGAGTCAGCTCTCCCCCGCCCAAAAAGAGCGATTCGGCCAGCCGGATCAGATCGGACAGATCGACCGTATGACCGGCGTCGCAGTTCACGTTCGCCGAACTGACCGCCACGGGAGCCGGCCCGCCCAAGAACAGGTGATTGACAAGATGAATGAGATCGGACAGATCAACCAACCGGTCGCCGTTGATATCGCCGATTACCAGTCCGATCAGCTGGAATGTCCCGGTCGCGACGAACTCCTGGAAATCGCTCGCCCTGAACGAGACCTCGATCATCCGTGTGACCTCGCCGTCCTGGGACGGGTAGTCGTCGAGCACTTCGAGCGCGCGCGTAGAGAGCAGCAGGACCGCCGATGCAGGATCCGGCTTCGGCGCCACTATCTCGATATCACCGTCGAACGCCTCCCCGTTCACCTCGAGCGTGGACTGGTCGATATCGTGAACCGTGTACCCCCCGTCGAGATCACTCACCGAAATCGTGATCGGCAATCGTGGAAGGGGTGGCACTGGACTCGGCTCCACCGTCGCAGACGCCGACAGCGGAGGATTCGCCGCCGTTCCCACCAGAACAACCTCATCGAGCACCGCGCCGGAAACGGAGTCGGTCACCGTCAGCACGGCGGTGTGAGGACCGGCGTCGTCGGGTTGAAATGCGACTGGAACCACCATTTCCAGTGCATACGTGAACGTCTGGCCCTGGACTGCCACCGCAAAAGCATCGTCTCCCGCAACATCAAGTAGCACGGTGGACAGCCCCTGCGTAAGCCCGAAAAGCGTCACCGCTTGCCAGGTGGCATCGCCGGGCACGACCTCACGGAAAAACACCGTATCCGGCTCCCCGTCAGGGTTGAACGTCTGCGCCTGCAGCGTGAGCATCTGTCCCTCGGCAAGTTCCGACATCGAGTGCCCGGCCTCTATCGACAGCCTCGCCACATAGAGCAGATCGAAATCATTTTCGACAAGATTCATAGACGTGTAGTCGAGTGGTGTATTTGTCGGGTCCTCGCCTGCGTAATCCGATGCGGCAATGAACAGATAATCGCGCCCCTCGAGGCTGGGATACTCCGCGGGCGACCACGCTTCATCATAAAACGCCGGATCTACGGAATACTCGTACAGGAACACATTCAGCTGGCGGTTATTCTCGGTGTCCCAGGCGGTAAACGGTACGTCAACATACCCGCAGTACTCGTAGAACAACTCGGGAATGACGTCGAAATCCACACAGTAGCGATATGCCTTCTGCGTAGTGGTAGTCGAGAAGCGAAGCTCGACGCTGGTGAAAAGGTCCGGGTCAGTGTCTGGCTGCACGATACTTCCGTATGAGCTTTGGTATGCCATCTGAACGTTTTCCGCGGCATACATCGGGAGCCCGTACCGACCCGTCAGCCATCGCTCGGATGACGGAGAGAACCAGACGTCCTGCAGCTCCCGATAGTTCTCGATCGCGATAGTGCATTCGTCGGCCGCAACAATCTCGGGTTCATCTCCACCCGAGCCGCTTTCGAGGATGTTTCTGACTTCGATAAGCGATGCGATACGATCCGGCCCCTGGCCTACCGCCATCGTAAACAGCACCTGCTGACTGTCGCCCGCGTTGAACGTGAAGGGACCGTACGATGCCATCATGCGCCGGTCCGACGGACTGCTGTCAATCCACCCCGTACCGGTCACCGGATCGCCGCGCAACACGAAGCGGGTCACCTCACCCGTAGTGGGATCAACCTGCGGCGAGCCGTCTCGCGAGAGACCGCGCATGTAGTTATATGTCTGGAAGTGATTGTCGGGGTCAGTACCGTTGATGTACCTATTGAACGAAAAAAGAGTCAGGTTGCGATGATCGATCACCGGCGCCCCGTTGTACCACGCCGTGTCGCCCGGTGAAGGCACCATTGGACCGCGCTCGAATTTGACCCCAAGCGCGGGCGGAGCGCTGGAATAATGCTGGTCGTCGTTGTCGGCGTTGTAGCAGTATATGATCTGGTTGGCGCTGTCGCAGCCGACATAGTCGTCGCCTGCTCCCCCGAGATCCGGATCGAGCCAGATAGCGATAAAGAAGCTGTCGATCGTGGCGCCCCCCTCGTTGAACAAGTCGTACTGAATGTGAAGGGTGCTTTGTTGATCGCTTTCATTTGACGCCCACACCGATTGCCTGACCTCGATTCCCAGAGGATCCGTGTTGCCGGCGTCCACCCAGTGCTCGTCCGGATCCGCATCATTGTATACTGCCCACAGATGTTGGTCGCCCCGCATCAGCGGGTTGCCCGAACCGTCGAGCGGCGCCCCCTGATCAACCGGCCAGGTCAGGTAATCCTCGTTCGGGTTGCCGGCCAGGCTGTCGGCAGAGAGCTTGTAGACGCGGAATTCCGGATTGTCCGGTTCGTACGTCCCCCCCGACATCGGTCCGGGCACGTACTCATCACTGTATTCCGAAACGGCAACGCGAATTTCGCCGTCCACTTTGCCGCCCAGCCATAATCCCCCCGCGTACAGCGGCGATTTGATGTTTGCTCCGGACATGATATCGGCGATTGAACTGAACGGATAGTACGTACCGTAATCGTTTCCAAATACGTCCGCAATATCACGGCCGAAACTACCGTGATTGGTGATGAACATCAGGATACGATTTGCATCGATGTACGTGTTGTTGTCGACAAGAGCTACGTCGTGAAGCGCATTCGACAGGGCATCGAGGTCCGTCGATGGCGGCAACGCGTTCGCTGCGCCAAAGATAAAACTCAGCACGAATAGTACTACACAAATGCGGGTCATGTGTGGCCCCTCCCTGAGTGTGGAGTAAACGATGGGATCCGATCTCTTAATAAACGAATCTGCCGCCCCACCGTCAAGCGCCAATATGGATTACCCGCAACACGATACATCTCGCGAGCCCCCCTTCACCCGCCCGCCTTTGCGATGAATGTGGACAGATCGAAGACCTGTCTTTCCCGCGCAAGCGCGTATCCATTCATGTGAGCTGTAGGTCAGCTCCGTTTGCACCTCCACCAACTCGACAAACCAAATCCGCCCTGTCCCGCAAACGGTGCTGACATCCACTCCTGTGTCCCCACGAACCCCGCTCCCGCCTGTGGCCCACCCAGAGTTCGCCTGCGGCGAACGTCGGGTGGGATTAAAAATCAGAGCCCCAGGGCGGTTCCGTCCTCGAAACCGCCATGTGAGCTGTAGGTCAGCTCCGTTTGCACCTCCACCGACTCGACAATCCAAGTCCGCCCTGTCCTGCGAACGGTGCTGACATCAACTCCTGTGTCCCCACGAACCCCGCCTCCACCTGTGGCCCACCCAAAAAATGACAAAACGAACCCCGCCGCGGCGGGCCGTAACGCTCACGCACCCAACAAAAAAGCCCCGCCTAGGCGGGGCTTGAAAGCTTTCGTATCTGTCGCTTAACCGATACCGGCCATCTGCATGAACGTCTCGGCTTTCACGTACTCTTCTTTGAGCAGTTCGCAGAAACTGTCGATCTGAGCGTCATCGACCTGCATATACTCGCGCACCGTGGCGTCCAATCCGCCCACCCGGCCCTCATCGTCGCCGAAGTAGAAAGCCTTTTTCGCGACGAAGTCGGCGATATGCACGAGGTAGCAGATTGCATCCCCCGACGGCGCCGCTTTGGGATCGTGATGGTACGTGATTGCATCGTTGAGCTTCTGCGGGAGCTTCCACTGTACGGCCAGCAGCGACCCTACCTGGTTGTGCGTAAAACCGATCGTCCGCTCCTCGAGTTCGTAGTCGGGCGTCTGCGGATCGGCGGCGCGGGCCGCTTTGTACAGCTTGTACTGCTCCGGCAGATAACAGGCGACAATGATCTTGCCGATATCGTGGAGCAACCCCCCGGAAAATCCGGCGTCGGGATCGATCATCCCGCGCGTCTTGAGACGGCGTGCGATAATGCGGCTGCCGAACGCCGTGGCCAGCGAGTGCCGCCAAAACTGCTCCTGGAACTCCTGGTCGTAGTCCTTGCCCTTGAACATGTCGATCACCGAGGCCGACAGCACGAGGTTCTTTATCGCCTCCATGCCGACCACGACTACCGCCTGCTTGACCGACTCGACCTCACGGGAAAGACCGTAAAACGCCGAATTCGTCAGCTTGAGCACCTTGACCGACATGGCGGGATCCTCCGAGAGAATCGCCGCGATCTGACCGGCCGAGACTTTGGGATCGTTGATGACTTTCTGGATCTGGTGAAAGACAATCGGCGGCGTCGGCAGGTTCCGGATGTTGGATACCGCCTGCTTGACTCTGCTGTCGACTGTCGGCTCGCTCGGCGTCAGTGTGTCTGCCATGGATGTTCCACTCGATACCGTCAGGCGTCGATGTCGTCGGACAACCGATCGGCGATCGTATCGATCACGGTCGGGCTGTTGTAAAAGCCCGACAGGATCTTCAACCGGATCTGCTCCAACTTCCCGTTGGCCAGCGCTGATTCTTCGCTCGCGGTCGTCACGTCCGCCTCGGCTTGCCCGCCGTTCATGGTTTGTTGCTCCCGACGCGCCCGGTCGGCCAGTTCGGCCAGCAGTTCGCGCCCGTTCTCGGATATCTCGACCCGGTCGGTCGTCGGTTTCGGCGCGCTACTATCGTCCTGTTGCTTCGTCATCGACGGCACCACGGCGGCCGGGTCCAGCGGCCGGTGATGTGGCAGAGGTCCGATCTTCATCTTCTCACCGTTTTGTTGCAGGGTTCCTTCCTATGTGCCCTATCTAGCATATCGTCCGCCGCAGGCCGGTCCTTTAGGCCCTCCTGCACCCTCACTTCCGGCCGTCCACGAACTGCGCCGGCGCCGGCTCCGCGTCCCGAAGATACTGCAGGATCTTCCGGCTGTTCTTCAGCTCCGCCAGCTCCTGCCGAATCCGCTGGTGCCGATCCTTCAAATACGCCTCGTTGCTCTCCACCAGCGCTACGTTCTTCTGCACGAGCGTGATAATACTGGTCACCAGCCGCTTCACCTCCGGGCTGATGGCCGCGATCTTGAACATCCGGGGATCGCGGTTCTTGATCGACTCGATCTTCTCTTCCGAGGCGTTGATTCGCTGCTTGCAGCGCTCGATCTCCGCATAGAGATCCAGCAGGTTCTCATCCTTGTCGTACTTCAACAGGTCCCGCTGCTTGTCCAACAGGATGTACAGCGACTGGTAGAACGAGTACTCCTGCTTCAATACCGCGATCAACTCGCGTTCGAGGCGTGTCAGTGCGTTTTCGGTCATACTACCCCGAAATGGTGAACCCGCCTGCCGCCGGAGCCGCCGCTGCGCTCGGCGCCGGCTTTCCCTCGGCTTTCTGGTCCTTCAGACCCTTCCAGCCGCTTTTCAAATTCTCGAGAATCTTGATGTTGCTGGCAATGATATCCTGGTCTTTCGTGGCCTGCGCCACGTCGATCTGGCAAATCAAGTACGTGTACAGCTTCTCCAGCGACCGCGCGATATCCTGCCCCTTTTCCTTATCCAGCGTCGTATACAGATGAACGAGAAACTTGCGCGCCCGCTGCATCGCCTCGTGCCCCTTCTCATAGCTGTTTTCACGGTACGAGTCGGCCGCGGCGCGAAAGGCGGTGATGGCGCCGTCGTATACCTGTAGTACAAGATCGAGCGGAGACTTGCCGAGCGTGTCGATCGTCCGATAGGTGTTCAGCCTGCCGTCCATGGTCCTCCCGGTGCGGTTTTCAAACAGATGTCAGTCTTTTTGATTGAACTTCCACTGCGTATTGAGATTGGAGAGATTCGTGGTCAGGTAGGTACTGATCGCGTTCATCTGACCCAGCGCCTGCTCCATGGCGTAGTATTGCAGTACCAGCCGCTCGCGGCGCTGCGCCAGCCGCGCATCAAAAGCCGTGATCTGATCGTTGATATCCTCTATCTGGGTCTCCACCGCTTTGATCCGGCGATCCAGCATGCCCGTCCCCGCCTGCGAGAGCCCGTCCACCGTATTCAGCAGGCGCGAGGCAATCCCGCTGGCGATCGTGACCGTCCCATCGGCGCCCTCGACAAGATCCTCTTCGGCCAGCGTGACTCGTAGCTGCAACCCGTCGGTGGTTGCATTGCCCGCTTTTCCCTTCAGAAGCTGGCCCTGCCCGATCGCTTCTTCGCCGTTGATCGTGCCCGCTACATCCTTTCCCGCTTCGCCGACTGCCGCGGCCAATCCCAGCGCCGAAACCGCGCTGTTGGAAACGGACGTATTGACGTTGACGTTTGACGAGGAGCCATAAGTCGAACTGCGAAACCGAAGATGCCCGGAGTCGTCGCCCGACTCTACCCATTCGACCGTCAAACCGCGGGTGCCGATCCGGGCGTCGTTGTCGATCTGGCGCTGAAGTTCGGCTATCAGTTCGTCGACCGAGTTGTAGGTGCGCTCCGAAAGCACGATGTCATCGGATTGTATACCGTCGACCGTAAACTTCAGCCTGTTATTGGTAGCATCAAGCGTTAGTGGCGTGACATACGGGTCGGCGATGCTTATCGCCCGAAGCTCTCCGCGGGTCGCCGCCTGCGTGATATCAACGTCGAATTCCACGCCGGCCAGCGTCTTGGCGGTCGATGACACGAACGTTATCGCTCGGTTCGAACTGCCGCCCGAGTTAATGAACATATTGACGACGTCATCGAGATTGCTTCGAATCGCGTTTTCGAGCGCCGCCGAGTCTTTTATGGATAGCTGGCCCGATGCGTTCGTACGTATGCCGATCGTGGCGAGCTGATTGAACTTGCTCTCCATGCCCGAAATCACCGACGTCATGGACCGCCGGAGTGATTCCTGCATCGTCTGGACGGAATAGTCGCCGAGCAGTACCCCGCTCTCCCCCGTGTCGGCGTTGTAGTCGTTCTGATCGTCGACAAACTTCATCACGTCGTTGAACTTGTCGAGCAAACCCTTGATGGTCGCTTGAATCGCGGCCGCGTCGATATCAGTCTGGACCGAAACCGTCTCGCCGAGGGCGGTTTCCTTCTTCACCGTCAGCGACAGCCCCGATATGATGTTCTTGAACTCGTTCGTCTCGGAAGTAACGGTTATTGGGGAGCCGGTCCCTGAAGATGATCCGATAGCGATACGCGCGTCGGATGCCGCCTGAAGCAACGGCGCGAACGTGCTCACCTGGAACGTATCCCCGGCCTGCAATTGCCCCGCCGAGAAACTCAGCGTGAGGCCGTCGGCTCCCGGTCCCACCAGGGCAACCTCGCTGTCGGCCTGCGTTACCAGAATCGACCCGGAATTGCTGCCGTCGGTCCAGTTGACCACGATATTGTCACTGCCGATCGTCTGGTTTCCCGTGCCGGCCACCGTGAACGTGTAATTCTTGTTCGCCGCGCCCGTGAAGGCGGCCGTCATACCCAGCGAGACGGCGGCGTCTGAAGTCGCCGCCATGTCGATCCGTTCCGGGCTGTCAAACGACGCCGACGTGAAATTCAGCGAACTGCCGCCGGCGAAACTCCCGTCGAACACGATCTTGTTCTTCACCCCGGTCTTCTCTGAAGTCAAAACGAGTCGATAGGGATTTGACGATGACCCGTCGTTGATAATACTGGCGCGAACGCCGGTATCAGCCGCGTTGATCGCGTCGCGAATACCGGTCAGCGAATTATTGCCGGCGTCGATGGTGATCGTTTTGGTAACGCCATCGCCGACGCCGATAGTAATCGACCCGGTTCCGAACAAAGCGAGCGATTCGTCTTCGAATCCCTGGCTGGCCAGCTGGTGATTGCGCGCCAGAGACAACACCTGGAAATCATACGAACCGGCGCCCACGCGACCGGACGCTGTGGCGGACAGATGCCCATCATCGGAGACCGTAACGCCGGTCGCCTCGAACGTCGCGGCGCGGGACAGCTTGCGCGCCTCCGTGGCCAGCGCCAGCAGCTTCGCCTGAAAGGCCTTGTAGGTGCTGACCAGATTCGTCTTGGCCGCCACCTGCTGCTCCATGTATACGGCAGGCTGGCGCTCGACAGCGAGGATAGACTCAATGATCTCGGTCGTGTTCAGACCGGAAGAGATTCCGTCTATCGAAGTAATCGGCATCAGGACTTCCCATTCGAATTACGACGTCACTGTCGTCTCATTCGTTATCGCGTCTTGGCAGGTCCGGAGGAGGTCGCCCTCCTCCGGACTGCACTCGTTCTATCAGTCGACTAGAAGAGCGACAGAACCGTCTGCGGAACCTGGTTGGCCTGAGCCAGCATGGCGGTGCCGGCCTGGACCAGAATCTGGTTCTTCGTGAATTCTGACATCTCTTCTGCCATGTCGGTGTCACGAATCATCGACTCGGAAGCCGTCAGGTTCTGAGCCGCGATCCGGAGGTTACGCAGGTTGGATTCCAGCGTGTTCTTCTGGAAGCTACCGAGCGTACCACGCGTGGTGGAAACCTCGTTGATGGCCGCATCGATGATCGTCTGGGCATCCTGAGCGCCCTCAACCGTGGTCACGTCGATCTCGGAGAGCGACCGGAACAGGTTGCTGACGATGTTCTTGCCCAGCGACGAGGCGGACATGTCGCGCAGGCCGATCGAAGCGGTCTGGCCGACGTTGGCGCCGATCTGGAAGACCAGCGACTGGTCGGTGTTGTTGATCGTCTCGGTGCCGCCCGTCGACGTCAGACCGACGCTCAACAGCAGCGACTCGGTGCGGTCGGCGTTGTATACGGTGGCGTTGAAGCCGGCCGTCACGGACTGGGCCGGACCGCCGTCGAGACGCACGTCGAACCTCGCCGCATCGACATCGAGCAGCAGGTTACCGACGTTGATACCGGTCGTCGCCTTGGCAACGATCATGTCGATGCTGCCGCGGCTCGGATCCGCATCCGCCGCATTGTACAGGGTCACGTTCTGCGTCGTGGCATAGGCGACCTTGTCGATTTCGTTCGTGTAGTTGTCGAACCGGATGATCGCGTTCGTGCCGCGAACGGCCAGCGTGTCGTTCGTCATGTTCAGCGCGAAGCGCAGGTTGCCGGTGGTGGTGTCACCATCGTCGCTGAGGATCTGGATCGAGTAGCTCGAACCCTCGTCCTTCGTCCGGAATTCGATCTTGTTGGTGTCAACGAGGTAGGCTTCGATGTCGTTGACGCCGCCCGAGATCGTCGCAAACGCGGTGCTGGAAGCCAGCGCGGCGTTGATATCATCGACCAGCTGCGAGTACGACGTAAACGTCGTCGCGGACAACTGAATCTGGGCGTTCGTGTTGCCGTTCTGCTCGGTGTTGACGGTGATGTTCAGACCATCGTCGGAGACACCACGAGCGGTACCGGACGTGAAGGTCAGGTAGTTGACGCCGGCCGTGCCGCCCGACACCTTCGTCGAGGCGCCGGTCTGGATCGAGTACTGCGCGCCGCGGTTGGTGGTCTGCAGCGAGATCTCGTCGCCGTCGGCCGCGAAAACGACCTTGCCGGACAGGCCGGCGTTCAGCGCGACCTCTGTGTTCAACTTGCTGACAACGTCAGCCTGCGTGTCGCCGTCGGCCAGCGTCACGGTCAACGTCTGGTTGCCCGTCGGGGACTCGCCGTTCTCCTGGTAGTTGACCACGACGTTGTACACGCCGGCGGTCGAGGCCTGGACAGCGCCCGAGGTCGCGGTGGCGTTGATCGTGGCAATCGCGGACGCGGTATTGACCTGCAAACCGTTGCCGAACGCATCGGTCAGCGTGATCGAACCGGAACGCTTCTTGGCAACGTCGGAAGCCTGCACGACGTCCACGTTGTGGATGCGCTCGTCGAGGTTGTACGGATCGCCGTCGGTGTTCCGCAGCGACAGACCCAGCGACGCCGTGTTCAGCGACGCAGACGATTCGGCCGTCTTGGTGATCGTGACCGAATGGGTACCGTCGGTCAGGTCTGAGCGGCGAATCCGCAGCTCGGACGAGTTGGACGACGTGATCGTCGCGATGTTGTCCTTGGAGCCATCGAGCAGCTTCTTCGTACCGAACTGCGTGTTGGCGGCGATACGGTCGATCGTCGAGATGGCATTCTCGATTTCGGCCTGGTCGGCTGCCAGCTGGTCGGCGTCGTTGAAGCCTTCGTTGGCGGCGTGGATGGCCAGTTCGCGCATCGAAACCAGCAGGCTGTTGATCTCAGTCAGCGCGCCTTCCGCGGTCTGGATCATCGAAATCGATCCTTCCGAGTTCTCGATCGCGCGGTTGAGACCCGCAATCTGCGAGCGGAACTGCTCGGAAATCACCAATCCTGCCGGATCATCGGCGGCCTGGTTAATGCGAAAACCTGACGACAGCTTCTCCATCGACTTGTTCAGAGCCGTGGTCGTCAGCTTCAGGTTGCGGTTCGCATTGATGGCCGCAATGTTGTGATTGATGCGAAGTGACATGTGGTCCTTCCTCCTTGAGTATTACAGTAAGGTTTCCTTACCCATCGTGTTCGTACTCGGTTTCACTGTCATGTCACTTCCTATGTCGCGTAGTCCATCGGTCGTGATGGTCCTATTCACACCGTTTCTCTTCGTCTGTACCTCCTTGAGACCCTCCTCTGCTTCAGTCCCGTGCCGTAATTCACCCTTCGTATTTTTATATCATCATTTTCGGCATCCGGGGTCTTAACTTAATAGACAGCCCGGCCTTTTTTTCCGCTCTGGTACCAGCGACTTACCGGCCCGCGTCGACGCCCGCAAAAGCGCCGCTCAGAGCCGCTATACGGTCCTGAGCCGGGCGAAAACCCGGATCGATCTGCAAGATGCGCCGATATCCCATTCTTGCCGAATCCGTATGTCCCAGAGCAAGATAGCACTCGGAAAGATGAAACAGAGCCAGCGTGTCCCCCGGATTGGTCGCCAAATGCCGCTCATAAAATGAGAGCGCCCGACCGGCCTGACCCAGCCGCCGATATAAATCTCCCACCACCGGAACCAGATCGGCGGACTCATCCGTACTGCCCGCAACGGCTTCCAGGAATTCTATGGCCTCTTCATAGCGCTCCTGACGAGCCAGCGCCAGACCCAGATTCCGGGCAGCCGAATAGTCGCCCGGCCGGATCGAAAGTGCCTCCCGATAGAACAATTCCGCCTGATCGAGCTCTTCGAGCTTGAAATAGCAGTTGGCCAGGTCGTTGTAGGTCTCCGCGCCGGCATCCCCCCGTTCGATTATCCTGCGGTAGTGATCCGCCGCTTCACGAAATCTGCCCAACTCGAAGTACGACTGCGCGATACTGGTCTCTCTGGCCGTATCGCCGCCCGGTCCGCCGCTCGCCCGCCCAAGCAACTCAACTGCCTGGTCGTAGCGGCCGCTGTCGCGACAGATTTCGACCAGCCTCGTAAGCGCCGTCGTGTTGGCAGGTTCTATTGCCAGCACGTCGTGGAGATACCGTTCGGCCGCCCCGGCATCCTGCCGCCGATTCGCCACCGACGCCAAACCGAGCAATGCCTCCACCCCCTCCCGGTTTGTCTCCCTCTGGATACGAAACTGCGTCTCCGCCCCGGCGAGGTCTCCCTCGGCCAGCAAAATCTGGCCCAGCCGAAGTGCCGACTTCATGTAACCGGGAGTAAGCGCGCCGACCTTCTGCAGGTGCTTTTTCTCCTCGTCCGTTCTCCCCTCGTCATGTGCGAGCAGCGCCAGCCCGTAATGAGCCGTCGTGCGGCTGTCGACATGTTGCAGGATCAACGGATCATGCTCTTTGCTTGGCTCGTAGATTGCCTGCTCCCGCAAATACGCCACGTAAGACTGACGGGCCTCCTCATACCGCTGCAGGGTACTGAGAATGTGTCCGCGCAAAAGCAATGCGTCCAGGTAGTCAGGCCGGATTTCCAGCGCCTGGTCGCACGCCGTCAGCGCCTCGTCATATCGCTGCAACTTGAAATTGCACCAGGCCAGCTGGTCCAGCGCCATCAGATGCAGGTGGCGGCGCCCCCGCTTCGACGGGTCGGTCAGTTCCACCACTCGCGTCGCGGCGTGAAGAATCCTCTCGGCGTCATCCCGATCGAAATCATCTTTCCCCCGGAGCAGTTGCGCGTAGTTGAACAGCGCGAACGGATCGTTGGGATTGTCGGCCAGTTGCTTCTCCAGCAGCGCCCTGGACCTCTCCACCTTTCGCCGCATTTTCTCCTGCGACAGGCCATATCCATAGTGCTTGATGCGCACGCCGATCCGGGCCGTACGGGCGTCCGAAGGTACCCGCAGCTGGTTGTGAACGATTCCTTCATACCGAAGGTTCAGCCGGCGGCGGAACAGACGCATCGACGGTAAAAACGTCACCTGATCGGGCTTGTTGGCGTACACGTTGAAGACGTCAAGGCACACGATATCGTAGCGCTCGTCGGACAACAGCGGTTTCAACTTCGAAACATCTTCGGTAACGAATTCCTCGTCTGCGTCGATAATCAGCACCCAGTCGCATGTCGCGTGCTCAATCGAGAAATTGCGGTGCTTGGAGAAGTCGCCCTCCCACGGCTGGTGGTACACGCGGGCGCCGTAGGACTCGGCTATCGCGACCGTCCGGTCGCTCGATCCGGTATCCACGACGACAATCTCGTCCACCCAGTCGCGAATCGACGCAAGACATCCGGGCAGCAGCTCTTCCTCGTTTTTCACGATCATGCACGCCGACACCGTCGGTCTGTCCTGCAGGGCGGCGGCGAGCATGCGAAGTTCCTGCACCTGCCGGCACGCTTCCATCCCCCGCTGCACGGTATCCCGTGCTCGCTGACGTTCCCCGAGGCGGTACCAGGCGCGGGCAAGATTCAGATACGGCAGGTAGTTGCCGCCGTCCAGGCGGATAGACTGCTCGAACGGGGCGATCGAATCGCGCAGACTGCCCGAATCCATATGCGCCGAGCCGATTATGTTCAGCAACTGGGAACGGTGCGCCGGTGTCACCGCGAAATCACCCTCGACCCGTTCCCCCCGGTCGTGACGCTCCATCGATGCGAGGCACGCGGCCCCGGCGTCAACCGCACGGCGATATTCCCCGAGCGAAATGGCCACGTAAGCTTCGATGAAACGAAAATCCACCGCGTCAGGACAGGCGCTTACCCCGCGGCGAACGGCCTCTTCCGCCCGGGTGAATTGATGGGTGGTGGCATACCCGAACGCGAGTAGGCGGTCGAACTGGATGCGCCGACGTACGTCGCGTGACATGTACTGGCTCTGCACCGGCTCCAGGACCTCCGGAATCTTGTCGTGCAGATTGTGCGTCAGGTAAAACGTCGCCACCGCAAGCCGGGCCGCGAAGTCCTGGGGATCGCGTCGGACGTCGGCAAGCAGTTCGTCGAACGCCTGCTGAGGAGCACGCTCGGCGCGAGTGCGCCCGTTCGCTCGCGATGTTTTCCGGGATCGCTTGTGATTCTTGCGCGACGATCCGGCCATGGACACCATCCTTTCCTATGGGGCAGTCCAAGCTCCGCTGCCGACACGGCGCCGTCGCAGGCGCCGGTCCGCGGCCGTTATAACTCGACCAGCTCTTCCTGCGGATGCAGTTCGGCGGCGTGATCGGCTCGCTCCAGCGCATCGAGCAGGTAATGCTGCACCCGGTACGGTGAGTTGACCAGAACCAGCTGTTTGGCCAGTCTCGTCTCCGGGTTCACCAGGATCGGCCCCTGCAGGTTTGCCGATATCTCGCGCGGATTGTCCGGCACGGTCACGATACAGTACGTCTCGACCGAAGACACCTCGCGCACCTCGAGTTCGGCGATTTCCTGAGGGTTCACCTCGATTCGGTAGCCCCGGTGAAACAGCAACGGGTTGGCAACCAAAAACGCTACCGACTCGTCCTCGAGCGACTGGAACCACAAAAAGGGCCGCAGCTGCTCGATATCCACCAGGCAAAACGTCGCCAGGTGCTCGAAACCGAGAATGGGTCGCGCCATGGTGATGACCTTGTCATCGGGCACATCCAATTGTCCAAAGCGAAGACTCTGTACGAACATATTCTGTCCTCGTCTCCCACCTACCCGTTCAGAAAGTCCAGCAGGCTGGGCTGTATGATTTTGGCGCCCGCTATCAGCGCCGATTGATAATTCGCCTCATACGTCGAGAGCTTCGTCAGCACGTCGGTCAGATCGGCATCTTCTACTTCCGAAAGCAGCCGGGTGAAACTCAAATGCATGTCCACCAGCCGCGTGTTCGTCGTCTCGAGCCTGACTGTCCTCGTGCCTACCGTGCCGCGCGCGTCAAGCATCGCTTCGATACTGGCGTCGAGCGGCGCCAGAAGCCGCCCCGCACCGTCGCGGTCATTGTTGTCCAGCGCGTTGGCCAGCATTATCATCGTGCCGACCATGTCCGTCGACCCGTAGATCCCGAGATCTTTCGCCGCCCGGCTTTCCCGACCGTCTTCCACGGTCAGCGAGCGCGTCGGGTCGTTGTTCTCGATCTGAATCCCCGTACCGGCCTCGTTGATCGTTGCCGTGATGTCGAGCGCCGATCCGTTTAAACGATCCAGCACGTCCTGAATCGTCACGATTGTCGGATCCTCCAGATCGATCACCAGGTTGCGTTCGCCCTGCCAGATGACGATTTCCCCCCGATCAAAACCGTTGCCCGCTGAAATTGAGTCGATCAGACTGTCCACCGTAAGCAACGCATCGAGATCCGAGCCGGGATGATCGACCAGGAACTCGGCCCGCAATCCCAGGTCCGCCGCCGTCGTCCCGCCGTTTTCCGAGACGGCGAACGATGAACCGGGGTTGAGATCGTCGCCGATTCGCTGCGCGCCGATTGTGCCGGCGATGCCTAGCTGCTGCGCGATGCTGTTGCCGTCGAGGGCGTCCTCGATCTGAAGTCCGACCGGCGGTACGTTTGTGTCGTCTATCTGCAGGCCCGTGCCTGCAGCGTTGAGGGTCATCGAAACGTTGGCCAGCTCCGGGTACGAGCCCGATGCCGCATTCATGGCGTCGTTGAACATGGTGATGACGTCGTCGAGCGTCTCCGCATCGGACACGTTCACCGTGATATCTATGATCCCGCCGTCGAACACACGAAACACGCCCGGCTCGGTCACCACTCCGGCGCCGCCATGCAGCCGGTCGAGTTCGGTGGCTCCGGATACCAGCCCGCTCGGCGTCGTATTCCAGAGGATATTGTTGCCGTCGGGGCCGATCTCGGCCGTGAGATCGGTAATGCCCGCCGCCGCAAGATCGGCGTTTATCTTGGCGAGCGCCTGGTCGATCGTCGTGATCGCCGGATCGCTCAAATCGATGGTCGCCGTGATATTCAGATTCCGGTCGGTTACGGTGAATCCCGACGCCTGATCGACGCCGTCGCCGCGGCGCAGCGTGTTCAACAGAGTGGCGCCGGTGACGCCGATATTCAGGTCGCTGTCCTCCCCGAGCCGCCCCAGCCGCTTCAGAAATACGTCGTCTCCCGGAAGGTTGACACTCAGGCGCTGCCCGTTATCGACTTCAAACTCGATTTGTCCGTTGTTGCCGCCGTAGACCGCCCCGGTCGCGTTCACGTTGAACGGCGTGATTCGCGTTCGATGACCGGCGAATATCGCACGGTCTTCCAGCCGCGTATTGGCCAGCGATGTTATCTGGTCGATCAGGGAACGGATCTGTCCGGCCGAGGCTTCACGCGCGATGTCATCGTACGTATCGTTGGACATCGCAACCGCGATTTCCTTCGCCTCGGATACGAAATTCTTCGTATCCGCGAGAACCTGGTCGTAGGTCGCCGTCCAGTTCAGCGCCTGGCTGATGTTCTTCTGGTACTGCTCGATTTTCGCCAGTTCCGTCCGGTAATTCAGGTCGCGAAGCGTACCACTTGGATCATCGGAGGGCTTGTTGATCCGGCGACCGGACGACATCTGCGTCTCGAGGTCGAAAAACCGACCCAGCGACCGCTGCATGTTGAACACCACGCGGTTCGAGATCATGTTGTTGGTGACGCGCATCCTGATCGCCTCTTACGCCGACTTGTTATCGTTGAGCGGGTCCGGACGCGAACCGTCCTTCCGGTTCGGTCCCTTGCCCTTGTTGTCCTTGTAATCCACCATGCCGGCGTCGTCCGGTTCGCTGGTCCCCTTGATCTTGTCCTTCAGGACGTTGACCATGTTGATCAGGTCCCCTTTGATCGTCTTGAGCGCCTTACGATTCTCTTCCTGAATCTTCACGTATATCTCCTCGCGGTGGACGACGACGTTGGACGGAGCCTCGATCCCGAGACGCACCTGCCGCCCGCGAATCCCCAGGACCGAGACGCGAATCTCGTCCCCGATCGTAATGCACTCACCTAACTTCCTTGTAAGAATCAGCACAGAAAGACCCTCCTTGGTGCCGTCCTGTTTGTCACGCCGGTCTCAAGCTATCGTCCCACGATTCCCATCGAGCCGATCACCGTATCGAGCGCCTGGTCCATCGTCGTTATCACCCGCGCCGCGGCGTCGTACGCATGCTGGTACTTGACCAGGTTGGCCAACTCCTCGTCCAGCGATACGCCCTGCACCGACTGCCGGCTGTTATCGATCTGCTGGGCCAGCAGCTCGTAGTTGCTCGTGAACGAACTCGCCTCGTGGGTTTCCACGCCCAACGTCCCTATCAGGCTGCTGTAAAAATCATTCATCGACTGGGTGCTGTTGCTCATGACGGCGCTGTTGCGCAGTTCCGAGAGCCGCAGCGCGACTTCGTTGTCGCCGTCGATCGTCAGTCCCGCCGCCATCTTGTTGATGTCCTCGGTTATGGCGGGGCTGATCCGGATTGTCAGCGCGTCCGTGAAATTCGGATCGAAAAAATTGTATCCGGTCGTGCCGTCCAGGCCGTAACCGAGCGCGTGGATCGCGTTGACCTCCGTCACCAGCGTCCGGGCCAGCTCATCCAGCTGGGCCTGGTACTGCGGTATCAACTCGTCCCGTGACTGTATCAGCCCGGCCAGCTGGCCGTTCTTGTTGCGAAGCTGGACCGCCGTCCCCTGCCAGACCAGCTGACTGATCGGCTGGCCGTTGCGGTTCTGCAGGTCCGCACCGATATCAAAACTGTCGCCCCCGTCCACCAGCGCCATCCCTCCCATTTGCACGATCGTGGCGCCGTTGTCCTTCTCGATCACGCGCACGTCAATCAACTCGGCGAGCTGATCGGTCAACAGGTCGCGCTGGTCCCGAAGGTCGTTCGCGGTCTGCCCGCCCAGTTCCTGGGACTTGATCTGCTGGTTGATGCCGGCGATCTCCCGCGTCAGCTGATTGATCTCCTTGGTCATCGTCACCATATCGCGGTCGACCGAGGTGCGCAGTTCGTCCAGCTTCTGCGCCAGCTGCCGGATCCCGTTGATCAGTTGGTTGGCGGTCGCGAGGACGAGCTTGCGGTTGTTTGATGAATCGGAGTTGGTCGCCAGCTGCGACCACGAATCGAAAAAGCCGTTGAGAAGATCGTTTAACGAACTCTCGTTGGGCTCGTTGAACAGCGACTCGATCTGTGAAAGCGTCTTGCTTTTATATCCCCACTGCCCTTCGGATTTCTTGGCCTCGCGGTACTGCGTCCCCAGAAACAGGTCCCGAATCTGGCGCACGCCGGTGGCCGTCACCCCGGATCCGATCTGCCCGAACGTGGCGTCTTCCGGATAAGTCGAGGTCACCGTCACCCGCTGGCGCGTGAAGCCCGGCGTGTTGACGTTGGCGATATTGTGACCGATTGTCTGAAGCGATATCTGGTGCGTCAGCAGCGCGCGTTTCCCGACTTCCAGTCCCTGCATCAATCCCGGCATCATGCCCTCCTGTCGACCGCCATCGCGGCGTCGCTCTGCCGCCCGGTCCCGGCGCGGCTGTATGTGTTCTCGGGATGCTGGATGCGCGCCAGCAGGTTCATCAGGCTGGCGATCGACTCCCGCGACTTGTTCAGCAATAACGCATTAGTGTTACGCACGTCGTTGATCTGCTCGTTGAGAGAAAGGATGAGCTCCTGAAGCCGCGTCAACTGGGACGCCTGCGCGGCGTCGACCAGATCCAGCAGACGCGATAACGTCAAATCGCCGTCGATTGCGCGCGACGACCGGATATCCTCGATCAGCTTCTCGCGCTCGGCGCCGAGCAGCCGCGTTTGTACGATCACTTCACGCTGCCGCGCCGTTATCGCGTTCAAACGCTCGAGGTCATTGGAGACCAGCGCGTCTTTTTGCTGCTCGAGAAGCGTCAGGTACGTGTCAAAAACCGCAGCTTCCTTGCTGATGACTGTGATCAGACGGTCAACCATATCCCATGTGTCTCTATGTTTTTGTCCATCATCTGTATCGACAGATCACCCCAACCTCTTAACCGGTTACCGGGCCGTGCTTCGGTCTGTCGACCGGGTTTGATCCAGCAGCCGTGTGACTTTCTCGACGTACTCGCGAGTCTCCCTGAACGGGGGCACTCCGTCGAATCTCTCCACCGCCCCGGGGCCGGCATTGTAGGCGGCCAGCGCCAGCCGAACGTCGCCGAACCGCTTGAGCATGGCCGCCAGATAGCGGCTCCCACCCTCTATATTCTGCGCCGGATCGAGACTATCCACTACCCCCAGCTCCGCCGCCGTGCCGTCCATCAACTGCATGAGCCCCTTGGCGCCGGCAGGCGACACCGCCGCCGGATCACCCTCCGATTCGACTCGGATCACCGATGCGATCAGCGCCGAGTCCAGATTGTGCTCCTCAGCCGCCCGGTCGATCAGATCCCCGAATCGACTCCTGATGACATCCGTAGACGATTGCTTCGCCGGTGACTCCACCGGCATCGGTTCCTTTTTGGATGGAAGCTCGATCGGCTGCCGGACCGGCTTCGCGATCGGGACCGGCTCGGGCTTGATCGGCACCGCCGTCTCCCGCTCGAGAGGAATAGGCCCGCCTCGCGCTGCCGTGTCGGCGGCGCGGAACCGCGCCTCTATCGCGTCCTCCAGCGATCGGTACAGCATATCCGAAATCGATCCCGCCCCGCCCGTGGCGATCCGCCGACCGATCTCCATATCGAACATCTGCGTGAATGTCTCCTTGCCCATCGAACCGGTCAGCGGCGCCCCCTCCGTCATCGTGCCGTCGGGGATCGTCTTGCGCATCGTCTTCAGCAGCTCGTACATGAAAAAGGCCTCGAACTCGCGCGTCGCCTTTTTCAAACGCGCCTTTTCCTGCTCGGCCGTCTGACCCGTCTGGCCGCGGAGTCGCTCCAGGTCGGTCTGGACCGGCGGGGCTGTTATCGCTGGAGCTTTCATCACATGATGACGAGGTCGGCCTGTAATGCACCGGCCTGCTTGAGCGCCTGGAAAATCGCGACAATATCACGTGGCGTCGCGCCGATTCTGTTCAGGGCGTTGGCGACATCGGACAGGTAGACGGCCGCGTCGAGCTGCACCACCCGCGCAACATCCTGCTGAACCGAGATACTCGGCTCCGACGTCACCACCGTCTCACCGTCGCTGAACGGCGATGGCTGCGATATGATCGGCCGTGACTGGATGCTCACCGTGATCGTCCCGTGCGCGATCGCCACCGGCTCTATTTTCACGAATTGCCCGGCCACGATCGTGCCGGTCTTCTCGTTGATTACCACCTTCGCGGCCTGGTCCGGCACCACCTCCAGATGACCTATGTCGGAGATGAAGCGCATCCGAAGCGTCGGATACGTCAGCGTATCGGGCACGACAACACGAATCGTCCCGCCGTCCACCGGATACGCCACCAGCCCGTACTTGATGTTAATGCGTTCGGCCACCCGGTGCGATGTCGTCGCATCCGGATAATGAAGCGACAGGTGAAGCTCTTTTTCGCTGCCCGGAGTCGCCGTGATCGGATTTACGATACGACCCCCGTTGGGTACCCGCCCCACCAGCGTGTAGTTGTTCACGATCTTGTTGCCGTCGTCGACCTGCACGTTGAAACCGCCGATCGACACCGGCCCCTGCGCCGTTGCTCGTACCGTCCCGCCCGGGTCGGACAATTGCGTCAAAAGCAGCGTACCGCCCTGCAGCGACGAGGCGTCGCCGAGCGACGACACCGTTACGTCGACATATGAGCCGGTCGTGTACTGACTGCTGAGACGGGCGGTAACCATGACGGCGGCGATGTTTTTGACTTTGACCTTGTTCCGGTCGACCGTCAGACCCATCCGCTCCATCATGTTGACCAGCGACTGTGTCGTGAACTGGGTCCCGTTCCCGTCCCCGGTTCCATCGAGTCCGATCACCAGACCGTAGCCGATCAGGTCGGCCTCCTGGTTGTCCTGAAACGTGCAGATGTCCTTGATGCGGACTTTGGATCCGTCCACCGAGGGCGCCAGCAACAGGACGATTGCGATTACAAGCGGAATTCCGATCGGAATCACCAGCCGGCTGTAGAGTGCGGCAAACATGCGAGCCTCCTAAAACAGCCAGTTGAACAGGCGGGTGAAAAATCCGGGACGAGCCGCCGTGCTGGCGTTGCCCTTACCGGTATAATGAATCTCGGCGTCTGCGATCAGGTGCGACAGGACGGTATTCTCCGACGTTACGTCGCGCTCCCGGACCACTCCGGTAATCGTGATGGTCTCGCGGTCGCCGGAAATCCCCAGCACCCGTGTCCCTTCTATTACCAGGTCGCCGTTCGGTTTTTTGTCGATGACGGTGCAGGTAATTTTGGCCTGGATCGTTCCCTGCCTCAGATTTTCACCTTTGCCGTCAAATTTGGCGTCGTCGCTCGCGCTCACACCGAACAGCGGGATACGACCCAGAATCGGTCCTACACCCGGTCCGCCCGACGTGTTTACGTCGCTCGACTTCTCTGTCTTGGATTCTACCTGCGATGATGCGCGGTTCTGCTCTTCGATCAGGATGGTGACGATATCACCGACATTGTGAGCCTTGATATCGGAGAACAATGACTGGCCGCGACCGAAATCCTGTCCCTGCACGCGCAGGGCGAACGGCAGCAGCAGCAATATCGCGACGAATATCAGTATCTTTCTAACGCTCATGAGTCTACCCTCGAATCCTATTCGTTTAGGGTGTCACGGTAACGGAACTGTTATCGATTATCTCGGCGGTGATCACCTTGCCGGACGACACGTTGCGAACTCGCACCGTCTCTCCCCGGCAGCCGCGCTCCAGCGCTTTTCCCATCGCGGTGATCGTACAGGGTCCGTCCTGATACACGATCGTCACGTCACGGCCCGCCTCTATGTCCGGAATCGGTTCCACCGACCCGGTCGTCAGGATGTCGCCGCGACGAATATTCCGCGCGGCTCGCAGACCGGCGACGCTTTCCGTCGACGTGAGTGGCTGTTCGCGAAGGGTCGTGATGTCAGTTCGCTCGACTCGCAGTCTCTCCGGACTCAGCACGTCGAACCGGCTCATGCGGTCGTCGGCGACCACCACGTCGGCAAACTTTCGAATGCGAAGCCGTACCTGGACCGTCTCCGTCGTGCCGTTCTGATACGTCACCGTCGCGAGCACCGAAAACAGTCCGATCGGCTCTTTCTGCGTCAGCGGCTTGTCGACTGCAATGGAGTAGTCGCGCTCGATATAGTCGAGCCGCCCTTCCAGCACCTCCACCTCGTACCACTGCGGATCGAGTTGGTAACTGTCGATCACCCACTCGACCACGTCTTCCTTGGGACCTGCCGCGGTTGTGCCGTAGGTCGCACTCAGGATGAGCAGCCAGAACAGAATCTTCTTAAGTCGTTCCATGACTCGTTATCTCTTCAATTGGTTGGCTATCTGTGCCATGTCGTCAGATGTTTGAATGGCCTTGGAATTGAGCTCGTACGCCCGCTGCGCCACGATCATGTTCACCATCTCATCGACCACGCTGACGTTGGACCCTTCGAGATAGCCCTGATCCAGCGTCCCGAGCCCCTGCTGACCGGGCACGTCGGTGATCGGGTCCCCCGATGCCACCGTCTGTACCATGAGATTGCGGCCGATGGCCGCCAGACCGGCCGGGTTGACAAAACGCGCCAGCTCGATCTGCCCGATCTGCACCGGCTGGGTCTGTCCGAACTGCAGCACCTCCACCGTACCGTCGGCGCCGATCGAAATCGATGTCGCGTCTTCCGGTACCGTTATCTCCGGCTCGAGGAAATACCCGTCCGAGGTAACCAGCTGCCCGTCTGCGGTGAGTTTGAACGCACCGTCGCGCGTGTAGGCGATCGTGCCGTCGAGCTGCGTTATCTGGAAAAACCCGTCGCCTCGGATCGCCACGTCGAGCGGGTTGCCCGACTGCTGCATGTCGCCGGTGGTGAACTGCCGAACGGTCGCTGCGGGTCGCGTGCCGTAGCCGATCGCCAGCCCCGTGGGCACGCGCGATCCGACCGCCGACGCCGCGCCGGCGCGCCGGTAGTTCTGATACAAAACGTCCTGAAACTCGAGATTCGTCTTCTTGAATCCGGTGGTGTTGACGTTGGCCAGATTGTTGGCGATGTTGTCAACGTTCATCTGCTGCGCCGCCATACCGGTCGCGGCTGTGCGAAGTGCTTTTATCATCGCGTCACTCCTATGTTCGCGAACATGTCTGCTATTCGTTTCCGGCGACCCGTCGGAACAAATGGTCCAGCGACTCGTCCTGCGTCTGCAGCGACTTGGCGTTGGCCTCGTACTCCCGGAACGTGATGATCATGTCCACCATCTCGTGGACGACATCGACGTTGGCCGCCTCCAGATACCCCTGCTGGATCTCCCCCCGCAACGCCGGCAGCAACTCCTCGCCCTCGGGAACTCCGTACAGCGAACTGCCCAGCTTCTCCAGGACTGAATGATCCGCGACGTCAACCGCCCGGATTCTATCAGTCGCCAGTCCGTCGACATCGATTTCGCCGTCGGCTCCCACCGTCACCTGACCCTGGCCGAGTTGCACCGGCCCACCCTCCCCGATCAGCCGATAGCCGCCGGGAAATGTGACGTAACCTTCATTGTCGATGGAAAAATTGCCGGAGCGCGTCAGGTATACGTTCCCCTCGGTATCCTGCAACTGGAAGAACCCGTCGCCGTCGATCGCCAGATCGAGCGGATTACCCGTGTGGTTGAAGCTGCCCGCCTGGAAGTCCGTGTAGGTCCTGTTCACCATCGGCTTCTCCCAGTCGGATTTCGAAACCTTTCGGGCCTGCTTCACCTGAGCCCGACTGAGCTCCTTGGTGAACAACCGGTCTTTCTTGAAACCGGGTGTCGCCGCGTTGGCGATATTGTTGGCAATCATCTCCTGCTTTCTGGCCCGGGGAATCATGCCCGACGCGGATGTACGAATACCTTTAAGCATAGTATCCTCCTCCCGACGCGAAAGCACCACCTGTGCCAAGCGCCCCTGCGTTCTCGCAACTGATTGTGATCGTGCTGGTTACAGCGGTACGCCAGACGTGGCGTCGGGCCGGTCCAGTCGCGGCAACGGAATTGGTTTCCGGGGAAAAGAGAAAAAGTTTCCGGCTGAAGAATATTACTCGGGCAGGTTCTCGTACTTCGCTTTTGTCTTGTCGATCAGCTTGTCCATCGCCTCGTGGAAACGATCCTCACTGAGATACTCACCATTTGATTTCTGGTACAGGACACAGTCTGTCCGGTATCCGAAACAACGCAACTCCTCCGCGAGGTAACAGGCACGGATGTAGGCACATCGGCTGATTTTCTGCGAGTCTTTGACCTGGTTCATGTTGCATTCATCGGCAGATTCCGCCGCAAAGTGAATGAATTCCGGAGTGTTCGTCACCAAAACCCGAGAGTGATGAGGCGCCCCTGTGCTCCCCGCCGTCCTCTCCGGCTGCACCGGCTTGCGCAGTTACCGCGACTCAGCCAAAAAGACGTTGGCGTCCGGGGATGGCTGCATTATATTGTTGAAAAGCTGATCCGTTCGGACAGAAGAAGTTACAGCCGCGCGCCAACTGCCGCGGCGCCGAACTGGATCCTCTCATGCCGTCTCCATGTGTTCTGCACGCTGTTTGCTGATCATGAGGGAAAACAGTACCATCATAAGCCCTGGAAAAGTGTCTATGGCCAGACATTCGCGTGTTCTGATACTGATTGTCGCGCTGATCATTCTTGCCGCGATGACCTCGCGGGCCCAAGTCGACCCCGGCGTTGCCGATACCGTCCGCGTCGATTCGGTCGTCACCTATACGATCAGCGGAGGAGTGATCCTTCCCGTCTACCTCACCAACGATCAACCGGTTTCAATCGTCGAAGTGACGCTGCTCCACAGCTCCGATGACGTGGTACTGGATTCGATTTCGTTTGTCGGTACACGTCTGCAATCGGCGTCGTTTCCCACCCGCCGCAAGCTCAGTGACACCACCCTCACGTTTGGCGCGGCTCCCTCGGTGGAACTCCCCGCCGGGTCCGGATTGATCGGAAAGCTCTTTTTCTCCTTCGGCCCTTCCACCATGCCGCAGCTGGTAACCTTTGATACCGTCACCGTCACGACGCCTACCAACATCGTGTATTCAAACACTCTCAAAAGCGGCAACGACCCGGTCTACGTCCCGCAGTTCGTGCCCGGTTACATAGAAATACAGGACCCGCCCCCGTCGCTCGACTCGTTGTGGGTCGACGATGCCACGGGGGTGCCGGGACAGACTTTCTTCACCGACCTGTATCTCTACAACGAACGAAACGTGCTGGACTTGACTGTTACCCTCGACTATGGCTCTGACTATATCAAGATCGACTCGATGGTCTACACCGGCACGCGGGGCGCCACCGCGATCGAGAAGCTGTTCACGCCGGTATCGTCGCTGCACCGACTTCGCCTCGATCTCGGCTGGACCGAAGGCACTCCCCTGGCCCCCGGCGCCGGACCGATCGGCCGGATGTTTTTCACCGTGGACTCCGCCGCCGTTGACACCAGCCTCAGGATCGACACCGCACAGGGACAGCCGACACTGCTGACCTTTACGGCCTCCGCGGGAGGCGAACAGATTATCCCGATCTATCATCATGGAACGGTAACCCTTCAGGTCCCAACCGATGTCGGCGACGAACCGCCGAGTGTCCTGCCCGCGCATTTCTCGCTCGAGCAGAACTACCCGAACCCGTTCAACCCGAGCACGTACATCGAATTCAGCCTCCCCCGGGCCGGCCATGTCTCGCTTGACGTCTTCAACATCCTCGGCCAGCGCGTTCGCACGCTGCTTGACCAGGCCATGCCCGCCGGCTTCCATCGCGTTGTCTTCGACGGCCGCTCGTCATCGGGTGACGAGTTGTCTACGGGCGTCTACCTGTACCGGCTGAAAACCGACGATAACGTCGCCAGCCGCAAGATGATCCTTATGAAATGATGCCGGTCGCGCTGACCGCTGCATGACCTATGAAGAAGGCCTCCCGGATCGGAAGGCCTTCTTCGTTTGGGTGAGATAGAGGGGTGTATATCAGGTCTGCTGGTTGAGACGAAAACTGTTCAAAGCTATCTCATCATTCTCTTTATTCTCACGCCGATCGGCTTCCTTATAGAACCGATCTTTCTGCCTCTCCTTGAGCTTCTCGTATATCTGGCGTTCCTGCGATGCCTTGACGAGACGCTGCCGCCGTTTCTCCGCCTCGACTTCGTATGCCCGAAGCGTCTCCCGTCCGACCAGCGTGTCGCGTTTGAGCTTCACGAGGTATCGAGAGCACAGCTGCAGATACGTCAAAGACAGATTCCCCACCTGCCGGTCGCGCTGACTGTCCAACATGGTCGAGCGGGAATCGTCGATCCGGCGAAGCTGCTCCTGCTGATCGAACACCTTCTGCAGCGCCTCGGCGTGTTCCTTCTGCCGCTCCCGCTCGCGGTGCCGCTTGATCTTCAAGAGCGACTCCATCCGATAGCGGAATCTTTTCACTTCTTCTCCTCCGCCACCGCCAGCAGGTGCGATAGGTCGGCGACGCTGCGTTCGTGATCGGTCGCTTCCATCATATCCTGCCGAAGAAACGTATTGAGATCATCGATTTTGGCAATCGCCCGGTCGATCTTCTTACTCGATCCCTTGACGTACGCGCCGACATTGATAAGGTCCTCGGATTCACGATAGGTCGCGATTATCCTGCGAACTTCAGCCGCCAGTTCCTTTTCCTGCTCCGTCGCAACCTCGGGTGCAAGGCGACTGACCGAGTCGAGGACGTCGATCGCCGGGTACTGGTTCATGGCCGCGAGCCGCCGCGACAAGGACACGTGTCCGTCGAGTATCGACCGTACCGCGTCGGAGATCGGCTCGTTCATATCGTCTCCCTCCACCAGCACCGTGTACAGGCCGGTGATCGAGCCGTGTTCCGTCATCCCGGCGCGTTCCAGAAGCACCGGCAGCATGGCGAACACCGATGGCGTGTACCCCTTGGACGCAGGAGGTTCACCGATAGCCAGTCCGACCTCCCGCTGCGCCATCGCGATACGCGTCACTGAATCGAGCAGCAACAGCACGTTTTTCCCCTGGTCCCGGAAGTACTCCGCAATCGTGGTCGCCGTCATCGCGCCCTTGATGCGCAATAAAGCGGGCTCATCGGAACTGACCGCCACCACCACTGAACGCTTCAGCCCTTCAGGTCCGAGATCACGCTCGATGAACTCACGAACCTCGCGTCCCCGTTCGCCGACCAGGGCGATAACGTTGACGTCGGCCGATGTTCCCCGGGACATCATCCCGAGCAGGACCGACTTGCCGACACCGGAGCCGGCAAATATGCCCATGCGCTGTCCGCGACCGACCGGCGTGAGCAAATCGATAGCCTTGATCCCGGTCCGCAATGGCTCTGTAATGCGCCGCCGCGCCAGGACCGGTATTGACCGCGCGCTGATCGGCCGCGTGCGCGTGCAGTTGTGCGGACCTTTGCCATCGATCGGCTGTCCAAGCCCGCCGAGCACCCGCCCGATCAACTCGTCGCCGACCGGCACGCGAAGCTGCTCGCTGGTGGACGTCACGATCGCCCCGGGCGTGATGCCCGTCAACGGCCCGTACGGCATCAGTAGTATCCGGTTGTCCCGGAACCCCACCACCTCCGCCTTGATACGGCTGCCGTCATCGCGGTTCTCGATCTGACAGAGCCGACCGATTGACACCGATGGTCCGGCGGATTCCACCACCAGCCCAACCACCTGCGTCACTTTGCCGAATTGCCGGATCGTGCTCGCCCGCGCAATCCGTTCCGCGTACATGTCGTAGGCAATGGGGTTCACGACTGATCCTCGGCCGCACGAACGGACTCCGCGATAACTTCGAACTGCGACTCCAGCCGCGCGTCGACATCGCCGTTCGGCGTCTCGATGAAACAACCGCCGAATCGAACCCGCGGATCGGGCTCGATCGTCAGTTCCTTGATCGCTGTCGAGTTCACGAGAAACCGGTCGATATTCTGCTCGACCACCGGCAGATGGTCCGGGTGAACCTTGATTTTCAATTTAGAGCGGTCGACAAGCGTGTCGATCACGCCGGCGATCAATTGCGCTGTGGATTCGCGGTCTATATCGATCGCCTCAAAGGTCACTTTCCTGCTGATCTGCACGACCAGCTCCAGAATCTTCTGCTTGGCTTCCTGCAGTATCGACTCGCGCTGGGACACCGTGTCCTTGATGGCCGCGTCGAACGTCGCAAGCACTTTGCGTGCTTCGTCCCGCCCCAGTTCGAGCCCCTCCCGGTAGCCCCGTTTGTGTCCCTCGGCGAATCCCTCCTTCCGCGCGCGCTGCAGTTCCCGCTGATACACATCCTCGATCTTGAACACCTGTTCGATCGGAATCAGCTTGGAACCGTCGACCGCGGTCATAACCGAAACCATCGGGAACAGCGCTCCCAGGGTCTTCTCGGCTTTGGCCTCCGCCACCGCGTCGCGTTGTTGCTCGCCGATCAAAATGGTCGGGGCGCTGCGGACATGTCGAATGATACTAGACAATAATATCCTCTTTGCCGCCGCGGCCGGCGATGATTATCTGTCCCTCTTCCTCGAGCCGTCTCACCGACTCCACGATACGCGACTGCGCCGCCTCGACGTCCGATAGGCGGGTCGGGCCCATAAACTCCATCTCTTCCTTGATAAGCGTGGCCACACGCTCGGAAACGTTCGAGAAGATTTTCTTCTTGACCTCTTCCGACGTTGCCTTGAGCGCCAGCGAGAGATCCTTGGTCTCCACTTCCTTGAGCAGGCGCTGAATCGACCGGTCGTCCAGCAACACGATGTCGTCGAATACGAACATCATGTTTTTGACTTCCGCGGCCAGGTCCGGATCTTCCGCCTCCAGCGACTGCAGGATATTCTTCTCCGCGCTCGTCTCGATCAGGTTCAGTATTTCGGCGATCGCCTTGGCGCCGCCCGACGCCGACAGGTCTCGTACCGCCGACGCTTCGAAATGCCCCTCGAGCGTCGCTTCTATTTCCTTGAGAATCTCGGGCGAAATCTTCTCCATCGTGGCGATTCGCAGCGCCACCTCCGCCTGCAGTTCCGGCGTCAGTTCGGAGATTACCGCCGCCGCCTGTTGCGTCGCCAGCTGCGTCAGGATAAGCGCGATTGTCTGCGGATGTTCGTTGGCGAAAAAGCCCGATAGCTGCTTGGGATCGATATCCTTCAACAGCGAAAACCCGCGCGATGCCAGCGATGATTCCAGCCGCTTCATGATCTCGTGCGCCTTGCGCGCACCAACCGCCTTTTCGAGAATCTGCGATGCGAAGTCCACGCCGCCCTGCGATATGTACTGACGCGCCATGAAGATCTGGTAACACTCGTCGATTACCCTATCCTCGATATCCGGCGGAACATCACGAAGATTGGCGATCTCGATCGTGATCCGCTCCAGTTCGTGCTCGTTCATCCCCTTGAGCACCAATGACGCCACTTCGGGACCAAACGCCACCAGGGCGATCGCCGCTTTCTGCTGCGCTGTAAGTGATTCGTATTCCATATCGCCGCCTAGTCAATCATCATGGTTTTGATGACTTTTGCGATTTCCTCTGGCCGCTCTTCGGCCGTCTTCTGCATCTGGTCCACAAGACGCGGTTTCCGCTTCTCGGCCTCGATTATGATCGGCGGCTCTTCCTCGTCCTGGATCGCCTGTACCGTCACCGGCTGAGGCTTGGGTGCCGGCGGCGGGGGCGGCGGCAGGATCGCCGCAAGCGCCTTGAAAAGCTTCGAGGACTTCTTCTTCAGGTACAACAATCCGAATATCAGTAACAGGACCAGGCCAACCTTCTTGGCGATCTCCCAGTAAAACTCACGCACGTACATCGAGTCGAGCGCCTGCTGGTCGTTTTCCAGATTCTGCCGGTCAAATGCGATGTTGACCATCTCGATCTGGTCGTTCCGGGTCTGGTCGAATCCTACCGCGTTCCGTACAATCGACGCCAGCCGGTCAAGCTCATCCTGTGACCGAGGCTGGTATATCTGCTCTGCGGTACCGCCGGACCCCTCGACCGCTGAATAGGTGCCGTCCACCAGCACCGCGACCGACAGCCGGTCGATCGTCCCGACCGCATTGATAATGTGCTCAACCGTCTTGTTTAATTCATAGTTTGTGATCGTCGTTTCCGTGCCCTCGTCGGACGTGCTCTCCGACGCCTCCTCGGCCTTGTCCGAGGATGTCGCCGTCTGCCGGGTCCGTTCCTCGGATCGAATCGACGGTGCGTTGGGGTCGTACGACTCGGCCGTGCGCTCCAGTTGCTGGAAATTCAGGTCGGCCGTGACGCGAATGATCGCGTTCCCCGGTCCCAGCACGCCGTCCAGCATCGACTGCGCCTTGTCCTCGAGATAATCTTCCACCTGCTGGCGCACTTCGAGCTGCGATGACGACAACCCCGCCAGCCGATCGTCCTCCTGCCCGGAGGAAAGCAGATTGCCGTCATAATCGACTATGGTGATGTTGCCGGGCTTGAGACCCTCCACCGATGACGCCACCAGGTGCGAGATCCCCTGCAGCTGACGCTTCGACAGGCCGCTCACACCGGACAGCTTCAGCACCACCGACGCGGTCGGCTCTTTCTGATCCTGCCGGAACAGACGTTCCTTCGGCATCACGATATGGACACGGGCCGCCTTCACCTCGTTCATCTGCGTGATCGTGCGCGTCAATTCTCCCTCGAGCGCCCTGCGAAAATTGAGATTCTGAAGGAAATCCGTCATACCGAGGTTGTTCTGGTCGAATATGGAATACCCGACCGTGCCCGCGCTGGGAAGTCCTTCCGACGCCAGCGCCAGACGTACCCGGTACACCTCTCCCGACGGCACTTCGATCGTCCCGCCGTTGTCCTTCAACTGGTAAGGGATCTTCTGCTCGGTTAAATAGGTGACGATGTCGCCCGCTTCCTTCTGGTCGAGATCCGTATACAGCCGGGCATACGTCACCGACCCCAGCCACCCGGCCAGCAGGATACCGCCGACAATCGTACCCGCGACAATGCCCAGCAACAACATCACCTGGCTGGGCGTCATCCGGGAGGTGAACTCTCCGAGATTCTTGAACAGACTCTTGAGGTATTCCATAGTACTTCCTATTTACAGTCCCGACGACAGTCCCTTGCCGCCGTTCGCCCGTGACCTTTTACATCGGCATACTCATCACTTCGTTGAAACCGGTCAGCAGCCGGTTTCGAATCTCCAGCAGCAAATCCATCGCGACGCCGGCCTGCTCGAGCTTGATCATCACGTCATGCAGTTCGACCGGATCGCCGTTGAGCAGCGCTTCCTGCACCGCGCCGGCGTCGACCTGCAAATCGTTGACGTTGTGAAGCAATTGTCCGAGCAGGTCGGTGAACTTTCCCTCTTTCGGCGGCGCCACCTCGGACGGAGTCACGATAACCGGCTTGACGCCCGCCTGCTCGATCAGCCCCGGCACCAGCCGGTTGATCGGATTTATACCGCTGCTCATGATCAGACCTTTACGTCTACCAGTCGACCCACCGTCGGCCGTGCATTGCCGCCCGATCCCGTGAAACGACCGGTCTCCTGGAACCGCGCAAACAACAACTCCATCGCCTTGCGCTCGGCCTCACTCAAATACTCGGCATAACTGCCCGACGGCCCCTGGACCGCGAGCTTCGAACCGAGCGACTGCTGCGGCTCGATCGCCAGCTCGGCGCGCGCGGCCGCCTGCGGCGTCGATGTCGCGGGCTGCTGCGACGCGCTGTCGCGACGTGTCAGATGCTGGTACGTCTGAATACCAAGCGGATTAACCTTCATTTCCTTATCCCCTTCTCACTATATGTCGAGAGCGTCCTGCGCCATCTTCTTGGCGGTCGAAATCGCCACCGTGTTGGCCTCGTACGCTCGCGAGGCAGACATCATATCTACCATTTCATTGATGATCTCGATATCCGGCATCTTCACGAACCCCTCCTCGTCCGCCTGCGGATGCGACGGGTCGTACACGAGACGGAAACTCGACGCCGGGTCGCGCACTTCTTCCATCTCCGCGGTCGACAGCTCCAGCCGGTCGCCCGTCTTCAGGACGTGCCCCGGACGGTGCGCCGTGTTGGTGCGAACGAGTTTGGTATCGGGACGTTTCAAAGCGTTGTTGAAGCTGTCCTGGAATGTTTCTTCCTTGACAAGCACACGCTTGCGCCGGTACGGCCCGCCTTCCCGCGTTTCGGTCGTCTCGGCGTTGGCCAGATTCTGCGCCGTAACGTCCATCTTGGCGCGCTGTATCGTCAAGCCTCGGGCGGAAATATCGAATGATGTCAGCACCGATCCCATGACGCCTCCTTTACCTGCTGGTGATCGCCTTCCGCAGACCGTCAAACTTCTTTTGCAGCAGCCGCGCTGCCACCGTAAACATCAGCTCGTTCTCGGCCATGCGCGTGACTTCCTGATCGATGTCGACCGAGTTCATCTCGCCGACCTCGACATTCGTGCTGTGCACTCTGGGAGATTTCTGCGGATGCTGACCCAGCGGCAGATGACCGGCGTCGGTGGTGTATCCAACCAGGTGCGACGTATTGCCGTTCGCTCGCTGGATTTCCTTCTGAAAATCAATTCCCTGCGATTCGTAGCCGGGCGTCGACACATTGGCCACGTTGCTCGATATCAGCTTGTGGCGGAGCGACGTCAGATTGAGAAAATTGCGGTACTGCGGCACCCCGACCTTGCTGAAAATCATCTGTGTCAGCTTGTTTTCCATAATTCACCCAAAAAAGCCACACGACTTCAACGGCGAATTAAGCAAGCCCCGTGCCAGAGCCCCGGGCGTCTCGTCTAACGCCTTAACACCAAACGAATTACGGATAGATTGCGATAACCGGCCCGGCGGGTGAATAACGTGCCGGCGGAAAGAAACTCCCGCCCGATGGGAAGATTTTACTTCTGCGCCGTCATCTCGTATAACGACGACGATGGTTCCTTGAGGGTCAGTTCCATGGTCAACACGACAATGTCGACACGACGGTTACGGGCCCGGTTCTCAACCGAGTTGTTCGGCGCCACCGGCCGAAACTGACCATACCCGAGCGCGGAAATCCGACTCGGTGGTATCCCGTGAACATCCGTAAAATAACGGACCACTTCCGTCGCCCGCGCCGACGACAACTCCCAGTTGGACGGGTACACCGCCGTGTTGATCGGCGTGTCATCGGTATGCCCCTCGATCCGAAGGTGATTCGGAAGCGGTTTGGCCATGTCGGCGACTACATCAAGCACCCGCCGCGCCTTGGGCTCCAGCGACGACGACCCCGGTTTGAACAGGGCCGACTCCATGACATGGACCACCAGCCCGCGCTCGGTGACCTCGGTGGCAATCTCCAACTCCTCGTTGGCGGACTTGAAACGCGCCTCCACATGCCGCTGAATCATCTTCAGATCGCCGATATTCAGCAAACCGTGACCGGTCTTCGTCGCATTCGCCTGCTCCTTCAGAATGCTCTCCCCGCCGCGCAGTACCCCCGTCAGCGCCTCGGTCATCTTTCCGAATTTCTTGGCGTCCAGCTGCGACATCGAGTACATCACGATGAAAAATGCCAGTAGGAGCGTGATCAGATCGGCGTACGTCAGAAGCCACCGATCGAGATTCTCGTCGTCCTCTTCTCCGGAACGATACTTGCGCTTCATGTTACTCGTTGTCCTTCCGCTCGACCGGCTCGATGAACGACAGAAGTCGGCGGCGGATATTCCGCGGATTCTCACCGGACTGGATCGCGACAGCGCCCTCGGTGATCAGTTCCAGATGCGCGGATTCCTCGTCGAGTCGCAAGCGAAGTTTGTCGGACACGGGCAGAAAGAAGATGTTGGCCAGACCCACTCCCCAAAGGGTGGCGATGAAAGCGGCCGCGATTGCCGCCGCCATACGCGATGCGTCGCTGGTGTTGCTCAGTGTGTGCACCAGACCCAGCACGGTGCCGAGTATCCCCATCGTCGGCGAAAACCCGCCCGCCTTGCGAAAGAAGTAAATCCCTTTCTTCTCCCGCTCGGCCGCGTACGCGCTCTCGATTTCCAGTATGTCTCGAAGCGTGTTTACTTCCGTGCCGTCGACCACGAGCTGCAACGCTTTCTTGAGAAACGGATCGCGCTCCCGCCTCAGATCGTTCTCGAGCCCCAGTATTCCCTCCCGCCGCGCTTTCTCGGCGAGATGGACGATCCGTTCAATCGTGTCAGTGAAGCGATAGCTCGTTCCGGACAGCGCGCGACGCAGATACCCCGGAACCTGGCGGACCGTGTCCATCGAGGTCGTCACGATCGTCGCGCCAAGCGTCCCCCCGATCACGATCAGCATGGGTGCACCGAGAAAGATGGTGGCGAAGTTGCCGCCCTCCAGGTGGTACGCGCCGCCGATGGCGGCCACCGCCAGCAACATCCCGATAATCGTTGCGAAATCCATGCGTATTTTATCCGGTGCCGGTGTCCAGAATTCGCACATCCATCCAGTTGGCTGTACGTACCCCTTTTATCGGCATGATGTAAGGTTTCTGTACCGGGGAGTGAGAGCCGCCGGCGGACCCGAAAGCCCGCCGGGGATAATCAGTTGGTGCCGGACTCGACCATGTCGGCCGGCTCGCCGTCGAAATCCTTGAGAATATTGCGTATCGTTCGCGTCGTGATACCCAGCATCTCCGCCGCCCGCGTCTTGTTCCCCTGACACTTCTCAAGCGTCTTGAGAATCAGGTAGCGCTTGCCGTCCTCGAGCGTCATCGGAACCTGCAGCCCCGCGCCGTTTCCGGCCTCGCCGTACGCCAGACTGGCCGGAAAATCGTCTTCGGTCAAATAGTCCTCGCGGCACGTTATGACCGCCCGTTCGATATAGTTCTCCAGCTGCCGGACATTGCCCGGCCAGTTGTATTTCATCAGCAGCTTGAGCGCATTGTCGTCGATCCCCTTGACCGACCGCCCGTTCTGCTCGTTGCTTTTCTGGACAAAGTGAGTCGCCAGAAGCGGAATGTCCTCTTTCCGCTCTGCCAGCGTCGGGATATGGATCGGCACCACATCCAGCCGGTAGAACAAGTCCTCGCGGAACCGGCCCGACGCTATCTCTTCCTTCAGGTTGCGGTTCGAGGTCGCTACCAGCCGCACGTCCACCTGGATCGTCTGCGACGACCCCACCCGCTCGAACTCACGCTCCTGGATTACGCGCAAAAGCTTCGCCTGCAGATTGAGCGGCATCTCCGAAATCTCGTCCAGCAACAGCGTGCCGCCGTCCGCCAGCTCGAACCGACCACGGGTCGTCTTCTTCGCATCCGTAAACGCGCCTTTCTCGTACCCGAACAACTCGGATTCCACCAGATTCTCCGGCAGCACGGCGCAGTTCAATCGGATAAACGGCATCTCCCGACGGTTGGAGGTGTAATGTATCGCTCTGGCCACCATCTCCTTGCCGGTTCCGGAATCGCCCGTAATCAACACCGTTGCCCGCGCGTCGGCGATCGTCTGGATGCGGTCGAATATCTCCTTCATCGCCCCGGACTTACCGATAATGTTCTGGAATCGATACGCCAGGTCACGCTTCAGGACCGCGTTCTCCGCCTTCAAATTGAGCATCTCGGTGATTCGCTGAAGAATGTGTTCCAGCGTATCCGGCAGGACCGGCTTCAGCAGAAAGTCGTGCGCGCCCTTCTTGATCGCGTCCACCGCCGTCTCCACCGACCCGTACGCGGTCATCATCACCACCACTGCCTCCGGCGTGTGCTGACGAATGTGCTCTAATAGCGTGATGCCGTCCATCTGCTTCATCTTCAGATCCGTCAGGACGATATCATACGGCTGTTCCCTGATCGCATCGAGTGCCTCTTCACCGGACAACACCGACCGGCAGGCGTACCCCGCCCGCTGGATCGTCTCCACGAGAAACTCGTTGACCAGGCTGTCGTCGTCGACTACCAGAACCGAATACGTCATCCGCAACACTCCCTATGCTTCGTGAGACCAGGTCGGCGTCGCCGAGGGTGTTTCGATCCGTACAGGCAGCAATAAGGTGAACACCGCGCCGCCCGACGCGCCGTTATCTGCAAATATGTCACCACCGTGTGCTTTCATGATCTTCCAGGCCATCGCCAGGCCCAGGCCGTTGCCGCCCGGCTTGGTCGTGAAAAACGGCGCAAACAGCTTCTCCCGCTGTCCCTCGGGCACCCCCGGGCCGTTGTCCGCAACCGTGACCTCTACCGCCGTCTGGTCCTGCGCCAGTATCAGCCGGCCGCCGTAATCACGCGCCGCTGTCGTGCGTGGCAGCTTCCGGAATCGGATCGTGATGACCGGCTTGTCGTCGTGCGCCTCTATGGCGTTCGTGAACAGGTTGAACATCATCTGCCGCAGGAGCATCGGGTCGCACGTCACCAGCACGGCGGCTCCGTCGTCGGCGACCTGCGAGCGAATGTCAAATTTCACCCCCCGCGCCAGCTCCGGCTGATCGTAGCGAAACTGCTCCACCGTGCGGCGGACAAACGTCCCGAAATCGACCGGCTCGCTGTTGACCTCGTCGAATCGCGTGTAATTCAGAAGCGATGTCACCGTCTGGTTGAGCGATTCCACCCCCCGCGATATCTTCGCCACCAGCTTCTGGCGCGGATCGTCCGGCGCCAGATCCCGCTTCAAAAATGCCGCGAAACCGCTGATCCCCGTCAGCGGATTCCGAACCTCATGCGCGATCGTCGCCGCCATCTCCCCCAGCGCCGCCAGCGTGTTCAACCGCGCCAGCTCCTGTTCCATCTGCTTCATCTTCGTCAGGTCATGAAAGACTTCGATCGCCCCGGTGGGCCGATCGTCGTCGTCATGCAGGATCGCCGTCGATACCGATACCATCAGTCGTCCCCCGTCGGCCGACTGCCACACCTTGTCGATTCCGGACACCGCCTTCCCGGATTCGGCCGCCCGCAATGCATTGGCATCGCTCGGCTGGCCCGGTGGCAACAGCTCGCGGTACTGCCGGCCAACCACATCACGGGCGCTCAGGCCAAGCAGCCGCTCCGCCGCCGGATTGAAATGCGTCACCCGGCCGTCCATATCGACCGCCACCACTCCCGCCGTGATTGCATCAAGGATGTTGTGAAGAAACGACGTCGCCTTCAGATTGCGCTGTGTCGCATCCAGCAACTTCCCGTTGGTCTCGGCGAGCAGACGGTTCTGTGCGGCGAACTCGTCCTTCAGGGTTATGTATTGACGCTGCAATGAGTTAACGACACGACTGAACGATGCGTAGGACTCGGTGAAACGGCTGATCTCGTCGCCCTCCATGGCAGGAAATGCAGCCGGGCTGTAGCGCTCTTCCATGTACTTCCTCATCCAGTTGGCTGAGTGCATGGTGGGCGCGAGCGCCCGCGGATTCAACAAAAACTTTAGCTAAAAATAGCTTAGCAGCTCGTCGGACACCGTATCAATCGAGGTGATGTGATCGGCAAGGTTGGCTTCGATTACCGCCCGCGGCATCCCGTACACCACGCACGATTCCTCGTTCTGCGCTATCAGGACGCCGCCTCGTTCCTTCAGATTGCGCGCGCCGACCAGCCCGTTTGAACCCATGCCGGTGAGCATCACACCCATCGTCGCACGTGCGAATTCGTCGGCCACGGAATTGAAAAGCACGTCGACACACGGATGATACAGTGTCTCCTTCGGCTCCGGAGACACCCGAATCAGGGCCTTCGTCCCGCGCTTTTTCACTGTCAGGTGCTGACCGCCCGGCGCAATCAACACGGTCGCCGGCTCCAGTGTCTCACCGTCGACCGCCTCGCGAACGCTCACCTTGGACAAACCGTTCAATCGGTCCGCAAGAGACTTCGTGAACATCGGCGGCATGTGCTGTGCAATCACAACCCCTACCGGCAGATTCCCCGGCAGGGCCGGAATCACCTTCTGCAGCGCCGGCGGCCCGCCGGTCGATGAACCGATCGCAATTATATCGATCGGATGCTGCCGCTTGCCGACCACCCGGGGCCTGTCGATCGACACATGCGTATAACTGCGCGTCGCCGGGGGCGCTGCAACCGGGGCGGCGGTCGATGATGCCAGCCGCGAAAACTGGCGCTGGCGGTACATCGCCATCAGGCGGTGCTTCCGTTTGACGATGTCCTTGATCTTCGTCAGAAGATCGTCCCGAATCTTGACGATATCCAGACTGACATACGAACTTTGCTTGGGGATGAAGTCAACCGCTCCGAGCTCCAGCGCCTCCAGCGTCGCCTCGGCCCCCTCGGTTGTAATCGACGAGATCATCATCACCGGCGTGGGACACTTGAGCATGATTTCGCGAAGCGCCGCCAGCCCGTCCATGCGCGGCATCTCGATATCCATCGTTACCAGATCGGGCTTGAGCAGGCGGACCTTCTCCACCCCCTCTTCCCCGTCACGTGCCGTGCCGACCACCTTCAACGCCGGGTCGGACTCCAGCATCATGCTGATCGCTTTGCGCATGAACGCGGAATCGTCCACGACCAGTATGCGGATGGTTTCGATCGGTTTGTCGATGCTCACGCCGGTAGCTCCCGTCCGCCTCAGTTGACTTTCCGGGCCAGATTGAACAGCCCGATCAGATCGACAATCAGCCGAATGCGTCCGTCACCGAGGATCGTCGCCCCCGCGATTCCCTCGGCCCCGCCCAAATAGTCTCCGAGCGACTTGATCACCACCTCTTCCTGACCGAGGAAGCGATCGATATTGATACCGAGCTTCTTCTCGGCCAGGCCGACCACCACGATATACGGCTTTTCGGTCAGGGTGAAACCCGATGCCTGCGTCCGAAGGATGCCGCCCATATTGACCACCGGAATGATTTCGTCGCGCAGCCGGAATACCGGCCGCTGGTTGACATAGTAAATCTGCGCGTGGTCCGTTTTGACCGTCTCGTGCACCGACGAGAGCGGCAGTATGTATACCTCGCCGTCGGATTCAACCAGAAGCCCCTGGATAATCGCCAGGGTGAGCGGCAGCTTGATCGAAATCGTCGTCCCTTCACCCCGCGCCGACTCCAGCTCGATCATGCCGTTGAGCTTCTCGATATTGGTCCGAACGACGTCCATCCCGACCCCCCGTCCGGACACATCCGTTATCTTCTTCGCCGTGGAGAAACCCGCCTCGAAGATGTAAGAGAACACCTCCCGGTCGGCCATCCTGTCCACCTCCGCGCGACCGGCGAGACCGCGCTCGACCGCCTTCGTGCGGATCGCATCAACATCCAGCCCGCGACCGTCGTCACGGATCTTGATCACGATATTGGAGCCTTCCTGACTCGCGCTGAGCCAGACCGTGCCCTTCGCCGGCTTGCCGGCGGCGACACGCTCCTCGGGCGGCTCGATCCCGTGATCGCACGAATTCCGGATCAGGTGCACCAGCGGGTCACCAATCTCCTCGATCACGGACTTGTCCAGTTCGGTGTCCTCTCCGGACATGATCAGTTCGATCTGCTTGCCCGCGTCGCGGGACAGGTCCCGAACCTGCCGCGGAAACCGGCTGAAGACCTTTCCCACCGGCTGCATGCGCATCTTCATGACGGCCAACTGCAGTTCCGTGGTGATATAGTTCACCGCCGCCGCCGACTGGTTAACACGCTCGAAATCTTCAACCCCGGCCTCCGGGCCAAGCTTGCTTACCGTCTGCATCAGCGAATTCCGGCCCAGCACCAGTTCGCCCATGAGGTTCATCAGCGAATCGAGCCGGTTGACATCCACCCGAATCGTCTGGTCGCCGGTCGCCTTGCGCTCGTGACCAACCCTGCGCGCCGGTGACGTGCCCGGCTCGCTCGCGGACGCCTCACTGACAACCTCGGGCTCGGAGTACGATTCCGTGTGCTCTATTACCGGCGCGACCGGCGCAACCTCCGCGGTCCGGACCGCCGTCGGCGCGGCCTTCGATGCCGCCTGCCCGCCGATCGCAGCTTCCAGACGCTGTGTTATCTCGGTCAGATCGATCGTCTCGCCGTTGCCTTCTCGCACGTTGCCCAGCAGCTGCTTCAGAATGTCCACCGACGCCAGCAGCAGGTCCATGATTTCCGCCGTCACTACCATCTCGGACTTGCGCAGCTTGTTGAGAACGTCTTCCATCCTGTGCGTCAGGCTTGACACCTGGTCGAATCCGAGAAAGCTCGACGTTCCCTTGATCGTGTGGGCGGCGCGGAATATCTCGTTGAGCAGATCCAGGTCGTGCGGCGACGTCTCCAGTGTCACGAGATTGGTATCCAGCGAATTGATCAGTTCGTCCGCCTCGACCATAAACTCGTCGATTATCTCCTTCATGTCGTCGAGACCGATATCCATATCGCTGCTCATATATATCTCCTGGACGGCTCAGCGCCGTTTCTTCTCACGCTCGAACAGTGAATCGATATCTTCCTGCTCGGTCCGTTTGTCCGCAAAATCGGCGTGGGGATCGAACACCCGCAGCCGCTTCTCTCTGACGTCGCCCTGGTCGTCGCCGATCTCTGCACCCTGACCGTTGAGCGCCGCGACTATCCGCTTGAGCTTCTCCTCGATATCTTCCAGCAGCGATGCCGCGTGGTTCATCTGCTGGGCCGTGATATCCTGAAACTGCAGGGCGTCCATGATCATGTATGCGTCGTTCAAATTCGTTTCCGCCTTGCTCCGGATGGCGTCGATCACCCCGACTACCTGTTCGTGGCTCCCCCCGTCGACCCCCTTGCGGATCTCGCCGAGACCCGCGATGATCTCCTCCTCGCGCTGGGTGATACGCTCCACCCTGTCGAGCATCTGGTGCGCCGCCGCCTCGGTCTGCTCGCTGATCTTGTCGAGTTGGTCCGTGGCCATCGGCACCTTTTCCTGCGACTCGACCAGCGGGTTTTTCACCTGCCGGAAACTGTCGACTACCTTGATGACGGCTTCGGATAGCTCGCTGATCTCGCGCTGTATCTTGGCCTGAAGCGTTTCTGGGCCGGACATAGTTCTCCTCCTCGAATCCGTGCTGCCTTATCCTGCCAGGATGGACTCAATTTTCTCTTTGAGTGTGTCCGGCGTGAACGGTTTGACGATATAATTGTTGACCCCCGCCTTCATGGCTTCCAGTATGTCGTCCTTGACCGAACGGGTCGTCACCATCAGAATGGGAAGGTTCTTGTATTCTTCCATCGACCGCAGCGTCGTCACGAACGTCAGTCCGTCCATCTCCGGCATGTTCCAGTCGGTGATCACGAAATTCACCGGCTCGACCTTCATCTTGGCCAGCGCATCCTTGCCGTCGTTGGCCTCGACCACGTTCTGAAACCCGGCACGCTTGAGCGTGTTGATTATGATGCGCCGCATGGTAGGGCTGTCATCAACCGCAAGTATCTTGAGGTCCGCCACGCTTCCTCCTTACCAAACGCTGATTGTTCTCTCACTTCAGGTACTTCGAAACCTCGGACAACAGCAACTGCGACTTGAACGGCTTCACCAGATACGAAGTCGCGCCCACCTCGATGCCCCGCTGCCGATCCGCTTCGCCCTCTTCCGAAGACAATATGATGATCGGCGTCTCGCGGTGCTGATCGTTGCTCCGAAGAGTCTCGATCAGCCCGTACCCGTCGAGGTTCGGCATATTCAGGTCGGTTATCACGAGATCTACGCTCTCCGCCAGGTTCGACAGCTTCTCGATTGCGTCCATGCCGTCGCAGGCGGTCACCACGTTGTAACCGCCGCTCTTCAGGGAGAAACTCACGAACTTCACGACAGTCGGAGAATCATCGACGACGAGAATTGTCTGACTCATTGCATCAGTCCTGTATGTTTAGCCCGTATCTTCATTTTCCCGCGGCCGCCGGCTGCTTGATCTTGCTCAACAGGTCCAGCGCCCGGCTCGCGCCGCCCCCCTCGCCCCGAGGCGCCGCCGCCGTGCGCGCCGTTGATACCGCGCCAGATTTGGTCGCGGCCGATTCGGACGCCTCTTTCTGGTACACTAGCGCGTTCTTGAAATACACCAGCTTGAACGCTTTCGATATGCCGTGCAGCGTCTCGGAATGCCCGATATACAGGTAACCGCCCGGACGAAGGTTGTTGAAAAAGCCCCGCACGAGCTGCTTTTTCACCTCGTCGGAAAAGTAAATCATCACGTTCCGACAAAATATCGCGTCCATGTTGTTCATGAACGACACCTTGCGCTGGTCATTCAGGTTCAACTGCGAATACTTCACCAGCGCCTTCACCTCCGGATTGACCCGGTAGCTCTCCCCCGATTTCGTGAAGTGCTTCGCCAGAAGATATGACGGCACGTTCCGTAGCGTCAGCCCCTGGTACTCCCCGTGACGCGCCTTCTGCAGAATCTCCTCGGAAATGTCCGATGCGAAAATCTCGACATTCCAGCCCGCCAGAAGCGGCTTCTCCTTGATCATGATCGCCAGCGTGTACGGCTCCTCGCCCGACGAACACCCGGCCGACCAGATCCGAATCGAACGACTCCCCTCCGCCGTCTTGTCCTTCACGATCAGCGGCAGTGCTTCCTCCGAAAACGACAGCAACTGCGGCTCGTTGCGATAGAAACTGGTCTCGTTGGTCGTGACCAGGTCCATCAAAATATTGAATTCCTTGAGCGACAGGTCGTACTTGACGTGATAGAAATAGTCGCGCACGGATTTGATGTCGAGTTGCTCCATCCGCTTCTGCAGACGGTTCTTCACGAGATACATCTTGTTCTCTGCGAAGAAGATGCCGCTGCGCTCGTGAATGAAATCACGAATCATCGTGAATTCTTCCGGCGTCATCTGAAGGTCTGGCGTCTGACCGGTAATCATGTGTCCGCCCTCTGTCCCTCTTTCCCGGTGTAATGCCTCTACCGGCCGTCTTTGTGGACGGTCGCTTCGATCAGCTTGAACAGCTGATTGATATTGAACGGCTTGATGACATAATCCTCCACCCGCGCGCGAAGCGCCGATACCGCCGAGTCCACCGACGGATACCCGGTCATCAACACGACCGGCATACCGGGATAGGCGCGCCGAAGTTCACCTGCCAGCTGCAGACCGTCCATCTGCGGCATCTTAATATCGCTCAGGACCAGGTCTGCCGGCTTCTGCCGGAGCATCTCCAGCGCTTTCGCGCCGCTCTCGGCCACCGTGATCTCCCAGCCCTGGCCAGTGAAAAAGTCGTATAACAGGTCGCGAATCAGCAACTCGTCATCGACGACCATGATTGACGGCCGGCTCATGTACGGCCTCCCAGCTGATCGACCGCCATCTGCGCCGCGGCGGCGAGATCCGGATTCCGCTCGTCCCGCAAACGCTCCAGCGCCGGCAGCGCCGACCGGTTGCCCAGCTGCGCCAGCGCCTTGGCGGCGGCGATCCGTATAATGTCCTGGTCGTCGTCCAGGTACGGCATCACGTACTCGCCCAGCCGACGCGTCCCCAGCTCTCCGATCGTGCTGATCACGTGATACTTCACCCACACGTCCTCGTCTTCGAGCAGCAGGCGTACGTCGTTGATCGCCTCCTCGCCGCGAAGCGTCAGAAGCGCCGTCACCGCCGCCTTGCGTACGGCGGAATTCTCGTCCGACAACGCCGTCACGATCGGTCCGATATTCTCCACGTCGCCGATCCGCGTCAGCGAATTGAGCGCCGAACGCCGGATCGCCGGATCCGCATTGTTGATCGCCGACAACAGCGGCTCCACGACGTCCGCCTCGCCTATCCAGCCCAGCGCCGTCACCGCCAGTCGCTGCCGTTCCGGATCGTCGTGGTTCAAATCACGCGTAAAACGCTTCACCACCGACCGGCCCCCGATCACGATCAACGCGCCCATCGCGGAATCGCGTACGTCGGGATACCGATCGTCAAGTCCCGCAAACAAAAGGTCCGCCTGCGACTCCGTGCATAACCATCCGAGAGCGGAGTACGCCGCGGAACGGACATGACCGATCGGATCACTGGTCAGCCGCGCAAGTGTCGTCACGGCCTCGGTATGGCCGGATATCCCCAGCACGTGCGCCACCCGCTGTCGTACCTCCGGGTCGGGATCGCTCGCCAGCGGCATCAATTCCACCGCCAGATTTTCGTCCGCGAACTGCTTGATCACGTCCAGCAGCTTCAGCTTCAGGCCCGTCGAGGCCGTTTTCAGCTTCTCGGTCATGAATCGCGCCGCACTCGGCCCGACCTGTCCGAGAATCGTCGTCACCTCCGTCAGCGTCTCTTCGTCCACGTAGTCTACCACGTCAAGCAGACCCTTGATAACGTCGCTGCCGTACCAGTGCGTCAGGCGACCCAGTGTAAATCGCGTGACATCCTCGTTGCGGTTGCGTATCCCGTCGAACAGGAACTGCTGAAACTCGTTGAGCGGCAGATCGACCTCCATCCGCCCGTTGTGCCGTTCGCTGATCCGGATTATCGCCATCATCGTCGCTTCCGCAATGAGTCGGTCGGCGTTGTTCAACATGGGCATAAGCTGCTCAACCGAATCCATCGCGCCGATCGCGCCGATCGCTTCCACCGCCGCGTACGTAATCATCGGATCGGATGAACGCATGCAGGTATACAACGACTCCAGCGCCGACTGATCGCCGATCTTGCCGAGCGCCTCGACCGCCTGCAGGCGAACGTCCTCGATCTTCTCGTACACCGCCAGCAGGTGCCTGACGGCCCGCGGCGAACCGATCTCGCCCAGCGCCTCGGCTGCCGAACAGACCACGTTCCCGTTGTCGTCCCACAACCGCTCACACAACGCCTCCACCGCCCGCTCGTCGCCGATCAGACCGAGGATATCGCAGATGAACTTGCGAACGTCGTGATCGTCCGCCGTGAGATGATCGATCAGCGGCAGCACCGCGTCCTCACCGATCTTCACGAGAATCTCCGACGCGAGGTTGCGGGTGCCGATATCGTCGTGACCTAAAAACCTGATGAGAAGCTGTACGGCCGTCGCGCCGTTAAGCCGCGACAGAAAATCCGCCGCCAGCTCGCGAATACCGAGATCAGGGTCTTCCATCGCGATCACCAGCCCGGCGACCGCCTCATCCTCGGTATAGGTCCCCAGCTCCTTGACGGCTTCTTCGCGCTCGAAGTAATCGGGCGACTGCAATTGCGACAGCAGCTCCCCGATCCGGTCTATGACTGTACTCATCGATGTACCCCTCCGGTTGCGGGTGCGCTCATATCAGGAGGGGGTTACCGACGGCTGATACGAGGCCAGCGCCTCTCCCTCCGTCGCATAAATCTCGAAAATATGCGACAACTGCGTAATCTCGAATATCTCCCGGACATAGCTGGCAAGATCCGACATCGTGAACCGACCCTTCAACAGCCTGATCTCCTTCATGATTGACACCAGCGATCCCAGCCCGGAGCTGTTGATAAACTCCACCTTGGCGAGCGTCAGGTGAATCGATGTCACGTTGCGGTCCAGGTACCGCTTGATCTCCTGCTTCAACTGCGTGCCGCTGGCCAAATCCAGCCTGCCGTTGAGATTCAGGACGACGATGCCGTTCTGTTCGTGCGCCGAGATATCCATGCTTTCCTCCAGACGGATTTATGTCGATATCACTTTCTCGTTCTTCCGGTCAAACTCGATATGCACGTGGAGCCCCCCCGAGGATGTTTCCATCAGTTCGACACGGTCCGAATAGTGCCGAATCAGGCCCATCCCGCGTCCACTCTCCGACAGCTGATCCGGAGGCTGCTGGCGGTCGATGCCCGCCAGCCCTCCGCGACCCTGATCCTTTATATCGGCTATGACCTGCGAATCATTCACTGACAATTCGATCCAGATTCGCTTGAGCGGATCGTACCGGTTGCCGTGCGTCAACGCGTTCGTGAACGCCTCGGAAACCGCCACCAGGACCGCCTGCCGAAGACCCGCCGACAGCCCCTCGCCCTCCACGGCCGACGTCAGCTCATCCATCATCCTGCCTTCCGATTCGGGCACGGAGGCATAGGTAAACGCATACCTCGCCATCGTCACTCCACCTTCAACTGAAGAATCGTAAAATCGTCGTGTGTCTCCTCACCGGTCCCCTCCTGATAGCGGTCGACCCACTCCTTTACCCGAAGGCAGAACTCGTGAGGCGGCAGACCGATCTCAGCCGAAAACACCTGTTCGGCACGCTCGCGTCCAAACAGGTTGCCCGAAGAATCCTCGGCTTCGGTCAAACCGTCGGTGAACAAAAACAACCGGTCGCCCGAACCTAACGGCCGGCTCCCCTCCTTGAACGATATCCCCTCAAACTGACCGACTATCGGCCCCCCTTCGGACAGCTCGCATATCGCTGTCTCCGCATTATCCCAGTACAGCCCCGGAAGATGACCCGCGTTGCAGTAGGTCAGCCTCTGGGCTTCGAGATCAAACCGGCAGAAAAACAGCGTGACGAACATCTCCCGCTCGCCGATCACGACGGTTGCGAGAATGTCATTCAGCTTCGCCGCCAGGGCCGAGACGGTGATGTCGGGATGACCGTCGATAATGGTATTTATGATTCCCGAACAAGCCGACATCACCAGCGCTGCCGGTACTCCCTTGTTGGAAACGTCGCCGATTACCGCGATAAACCGCGAATCGTCGATCGGGATGATGTCGTAGAAGTCCCCCCCGACCTCCCGCGCCGGAAAATATACCGCCCCTATCTCCATTCCCGGGATCTTCCACGATCCGTGTGGAAGAATCGTCTCCTGTACCTGCCGCGCTATCGCCATCTCCTGCTCGCGCCGCTGCTGCTTGAGCTGCTCTTTGATCAGCAGCGAATTGTCGAGCGCAACCGCCACGAAATTCAGCAGCATCTCCAGCGCCTCGCGGTCGTTCTCATCGAAATTCCCGCCGAACGACTTGTTGACGATCGCCATGACGCCCAGACATTTGCCGCTCGTCTTGATCGGCAGCGCTATCAGCGACTCCAGCCGCATCCCCTCTTCAGACACGAGATCCAGATCCGACAGCACCACCGCCTCGCGGCGCGTGAATACCCACGTCGGCAAATCAAGCTCGTCACGGTACATCAGTGTCTTCAGGAACTGCTCCCCCACCCCCCACGCCACCTTCTGCCTGAGCGAGCCCGTCTCGTCCGTCATGACAAGCCCCACCTCGCCGTCGACCAGCCGCAGTGCCATATCCATCACCACCGACAGCACCGCATCCGTCTCGTGGATCGATGTGATGACCGTGCCCATCATGGCGAGATCGCGAAGCTGCGCCTTTTGCGCCGCCAGCCGATCTTCAAGCTGCTCTATTATATGGCGACTGTCGGCCGTCGTCTTCATACGAAGGCTATCGGCGTAAACGTCAAAGGGGTTGAGCCAACAGGGATCTCGACCACCTGTTTCAAAGTGAAACAGCGCCGGCAACCACCGCCCCAAACCGCGCCACCCCCGCTTTTGTGCGTGGCGACAAGTCCTGTCCTATTTGTGCGTGGCGTACGTCCCCGTGCGCCGCGCCACCCCCCGCGCTCGTGCGCGGCGTACGTCCCCATACACCGCGCAACCTTTCGTCTCTCTCGTCCCACCACCGAGTCGCCCACCCCTCCGGGGTGGGTTGTAGAGCTGTTGCCGTAGAGTGTGCCTCCTGATCGAGTCGCCCACCCCTCCGGGGTGGGTTGATCCGGGTACAAACCGGCGACATAGCTAACAGGTTAGATTGGGAACTGAGCCCAGGGAGGTGATCCGTGCCCCGAAAACAAGGCGCCCTCTGCACGACGCCTCATCCGCTCCCCGCCAGCCGAACATCGACCGACCGGTGCCCGGCGCAACCGTGCCCCGCGGTCGTACTCCGCCCGGCTCTTACTTCTGGCGGAACTTCAACCGAATCGGCACGCCCTCGAATCCGAACCGCTGGCGAAGCTGATTGATCAGATAGGCGATATAAGACTTGTCGACCAGCTCGGGATGATTGGTGAAAATGACGAACGTCGGCGGAGCCGTCTCCGTCTGCGTTATGTATTTCATCTGGATAAACCGCCGCTGCTTTGCGGGCGGCTTGCGGTGCGCAAACGCCGCCTGAAGGAAATCGTTCAACTCAGTGGTCGAAATTGTCCGATTGTGCTGCTCGTAAACCTTGTCCACGAGGTCGAGCACTTTGAACACGCGCTGGCCCGTCAGCGCTGAGATGAATATGATCGGCAGAAAGTCGTACTTGGCAATCCGCTCGCGGATCGTCTTCTCGAACCGCACCGCCGTCATGTCGTCCTTCTCGATCACGTCCCACTTGTTCACCGCCAGTATCCCCGCCCGGCGCGTCTCGATTATCTGCTCGATTATGTGCTGGTCCTGAACCCCGATCCCGGCGTCGGCGTCGGTCAGTACGATCGAGACGTCGCTGTTCTCGATCGCCCGCGTGGTGCGAAGCGTCGTGAAAAACTCCAGCGACTCCTTGACCTTGTATTTCTTCCGAAGGCCCGCGGTGTCGATAAACACGTACCGGTACGCTCGCCCCTCTATCTCCACCGGCGTATCGACCGCGTCGCGCGTCGTCCCGGCGATCGGCGACACGATAAGCCGATCCTGCCCGATAAGCTTGTTTATGAACGACGATTTGCCCACGTTCGGCCGGCCCACCAGCGCCACCCGAATCACCCCCTCCTCTGATTTTTCGTCCTCATCCGGCACAGGCAGGCGCGCCACGATCGCATCCAGCATCTCGCCGATCCCCCGCCCCACCGTGGCCGAAACAGGCAAAGGCTCACCCAGGCCGAGACTCAGAAAATCGTAAATGTCGTTCTGCAGGATATCGTTGTCGGACTTGTTGGCGATCAAAAGACACGGACGGCCGGTCTGGTGAAGCCGCGATGCGATCTGCCGCTCCGTCGGATCTACCCCCACTTGCGTGTCGACAACCAGCAGCACCAGGTCACATTCGCTCAGCGCAAACTCCACCTGGTCCGCGATCAGCTTCTCCATCAGATCGGCGCTCCCCGGCACGATTCCCCCCGTATCGACCAGCCGAAACTCCCTCCCCGCCCAGTCGCACACCGCATAATTCCGGTCGCGAGTAACCCCCGGCTGTGAATCAACCACCGCCAGCCGCTGCCGGATACAGCGGTTGAACAGCGATGACTTGCCGACATTGGGCCGGCCGACAATTGCGACCGTGGACAGTCTCATTGGAACGCTTCTCTGAGGGTCGCCGCCAGATCGTACTGGCCGACATGCACGGGCTTCTGAATAGCCCGTTCGAACTGCTCGAGCGAAAGATTGTCCAGGAACAGATCGTCGTGATTGAGGCAGTTGGGAGGCAACACAACCGCGTCGTACTCGTACTCCCGGCTCCGGGCATGCCGAAGCAGATCCTGCCCCGTCAAAAGGCCGGACACCGTCACCCCCTCCCCCCAGAAGTGGTTGTCAACCGCTTCGAGTCGCGCATCGAACCCGAGCTCCTTCTCGACAAACGGCCAAACGTCGCGCCGAAGAAACGCGTACGCCGACCGCCCCGTCAGAAACAAGACGCGCCGGGTCGAGCGCAGGTCGCGAAGTCGGTGTCGCCGACGGTTGAAGCCGGTGATGAACTCGCGGCACATGCCGATGCCGTTCTCGAACTGACTCATCTCCTCGTAGTCCGCACGCGCCGGAAATGCGCGTTCCGCGATCACGTAAAACTCGTCCGCCGCCCATACGAAACGGGTGCCGAGGTCCGAATGGAACTCCCGCTGCCGCGACTCGATATAGTCGATTATCTCCCCCGCCTCCTCCGCACCGTACGTCCGAAGCTTCGCCAGCCCCTCACGGAACCTGGTCAAACCGACCGGCACCACCGCGAGAGTCTCGACACCGGGACACAACTCTGCGAGTTGGTCGATCGTGTTGTCCAGCTGCCCGCCGTCGTTCACCCCCGGACAGAGCACCACCTGCGTGTGGATCGTGATTCCGTTCTCGGACAGTTCCTTCAGCCGGGGAATGATCGGCGCGAGCTTCTCGTTGCGAAGCATACAGCGGCGCAGCTTGTCGTCGGTCGCGTGAACCGACACGTAGATCGGAGACAGCCGCTGCTCGATTATCCGCCTGATGTCGTCATCGGTCGTGTTGGACAGCGTGATGAAATTGCCGTGCGTAAAGGAAAGTCGATAGTCCTCGTCCTTGAGATACAACGACCGCCGCATCCCCTGCGGCTGCTGCAGCACGAAACAAAAGATACAGTCGTTCTTGCACAGCTTGATCTTGCGGTCGTCCAGCGTAATGCCCAGTTCATACGCCGAATAATCGTCGAACTGAAACCGAACCTCTGCCCCGCTGGGATCCGCAAAAACAATATCAACGCGCTCGTCGGTCGTCTTGAACCGAAAGTCGATCTCGTCGCGGATCGAACTTCCGTTCACCGACAGCACGGTGTAACCCGGACGGACATAGCCGAACAACGGGGATTCGGGGTCTATACTGAGTACTTTCATATTCTCTGCGTCGTTTTTCGGCATGTAAAAAAGCGGGCGATGGGAGTCGAACCCACGACGTCAAGCTTGGGAAGCTTGCATTCTACCGCTGAATTACGCCCGCTTCGTACCGTATAATCAGATAATCTATTCCGGGGTGCGGGCCTTGTCAACAGCCTTCTAATGACGCCGTCCCGAGACCCGGACCACCACGATCGAGATCTCGTAGAGGACATACAGCGGAACCGCCAGCAACAATTGCGTGAAGACGTCGGGCGTCGGTGTCAATATCGCCGCTACGATCAGAATGACCACAATAGCATACCGTCGAAACCGCCCCAGCGCCCGCGAAGATATCAGGCCCATCTTGCCCATAAAGTAGGCCAGGATCGGCAGTTCGAACCCGAATCCGAACGACAAGAGCAGCATCCCCGCAAACCCGAGATAACTGCTCACCGTGATGATCGGGCTGAGAATGTCGCCCCCGAAACCGATCAGAAACTCCAGCGCAAACGGCAGCACAACGAGGTAACAGAAACCCGCTCCGATCAGAAACAGTAGAACGGACAGCAGGATCAACGGCAGCACCATGGCGCGCTCGCGCCGGTACAGCCCCGGCGAAATGAACATCCACAACTGGTAGAAGATCACCGGCAGCGATCCGCCGATACCGAATATGAGCGCTACCTTGATATACGCGTAAAACGACCCGGACACTTCCGTCACATGCAGCTTCACCTCCCCCAGCGGACGGATCAGAAAGCGCATGAGATCTTCGGCAAAATAAAACGCGACCCCGGAAAGGATCACCACGGCAAGTATCGATTTCAGGATTCGCCGACGGAGTTCTTCGAGATGATCCAGAAACGGCATCGCGTTGCCTGCCGGGTTGTCGCTGCCCGGATCGGGTTGGTCACGTGGGGTCATACGGGGAAGAAACGTTTGTGCGGCGCGGCCTGTCAACCTGAATGTCTCGACCGACATCCGGCGAACCATCAGTCCATCAGGCGCTTCAACTCTTCGAGGAATTCTTCTTTGTCCTTGAACTTGCGGTAGACCGAGGCAAAACGCACGTAGGCGATCTCGTCGAGCACCTTGAGCTTCGCCATGACCATCTCCCCGATCTCCTGGCTCGAAATCTCGGGCTTGCCGCGCGTGCTGATCTCCGCCTCGATCTCGTCGACCGCCTGCTCCATCTGCCGGCTGTCGACCGGCCGCTTGTTGCAGGCCAGTTTTATCCCCTGCATCAGCTTCGTTCGGTCGAACTTCTCCCGGCGATTGTCGAACTTCACCACCGTCATCCCGGAACGCTCGACATATTCGTAGGTGGTATACCGCTCCCTGCAGCCGAGACACTCGCGGCGACGACGGATCGCCCAGCCGTCCTGCGACGGACGGCTGTCAACCACCCGGTTCTCTTCATGTCCGCAGTGGGGACAGCGCATGGCAACCCGCTGAGTTTACGACTCCGCTGATAGGATTACTTCGACGTCTCGTCCTTGACCCACGCGACATACTCGGGCAACCCGCCGGCCAGCGGCACCGAGATGACTTCGGGGACGTCGTACGGATGATTCTCTTTGACCCACGCCATTAGTTCGGGGAATCGGTCCTGGGTAGTCTTGACGAGCAGCAATGACTCCTCGTCCTTCTCGACCTCGCCGTCCCACCAGAAGTACGATTCTATCTTCGGGACAACATTCACACACGCGCAGAGCCGGTTCGCCACGAGTTGCCGGCCGAACTGGCCGGCCTCGTCGCGCGGTATGGATATGAATACGACGCGAATGTTCTCCATCACTTGTTTACCTCCCGGCCGAGCCGTGTTTCGATCGACCGCACCTTGCCGGTCAGTCGGTTGCGCGCCCCTTTACGATCGTCAATTGTCATGACGATGTAGATGCGACTGTGTTTTCGACGGAGCATCTTGCGAGCCCGGTTGATTAGCGGCATAATCTCGTCCCACTCCCCCTCTATCGCCGTCGCCATCGCTCCCAGCCTGTATGGCAGACCCGACCGGTCGATCAAGTCGATCACCTTGGCGACATCGGTCGAGGCCGAGTCGGTCCCTTTCGACGTCGGGAACATGGCGAGACTGACTATCATGCCCTCACCTCGTGCGGCCGCTCGGGATAGAGCGGGAAGCGGTCACAAAACGCAGCCACTTCCTCCGCTATGGCGCCGAGCGCCTGCTCGTCCTTGCGGGCCTTGATGCCCCGGTCCATAAACTCGGCGATTTTGCGCATCTCGTTCGCACCCATCCCCCGCGTGGTCACCGCCGGCGTCCCCACCCGGATACCCGAGGTGACAAACGGCTTCTCCGGATCGAACGGCACCGTGTTCTTATTGACCGTAATACCGGCCAGGTCGAGCGCCTTTTCCACCTTCTTCCCGGTGACATTCGGAACGTCGATAAAGTTCAGCAGGAACAAATGCGTGTCGGTCCCCCCGGCGACCAGCCGGTAACCGTGTGACTTCATCGCCTCAGCCAGCGTGCGGGCGTTGTCGATAACCCGCTTCTGATACTGCTTGAACTCCGGCGTCAGCGCCTCCTTCAACGCTACCGCCTTGGCCGCGATAATATGCATCAGCGGCCCGCCCTGCAGCCCCGGCATCACCGTCCTGTCGAGATCGGCGGCGTACTTCTCCTTGCACATGACCATGCCGCCGCGCGGACCGCGAAGGGTCTTATGCGTGGTGGTGGTCACGAAATCGGCGATCGGAACCGGCGACGGGTGCAGGCCCGCCGCCACGAGCCCCGCGATATGCGCAATATCCACCATCATATACGCGCCGACCTCGTCACACGCGGCACGGATACGTTCAAAGTCCCAGAATCGCGGATACGCCGACGCCCCCGCCACGATCATCTTCGGTTTCACCTGCCGTGCTTGCTCCAGCAGGCTGTCGTAATCCACCGTCTCCGTCTCGCGATCCACCTGGTAACCGATAAAATTGTACAGGATGCCGGAGAAATTGATCGGGTGACCGTGCGTCAAATGGCCGCCGTGTGACAAATCCAGTCCCATCACCGTGTCGCCCGGTTTCAGGACCGTGAAATAGACTGCCATGTTGGCCGATGAACCCGAGTGCGGCTGGACATTGGCGTGCTCGGCGCCGAAAAGCTGCTTCGCCCGCTCTCGAGCCAAATCTTCGGCCACGTCCACAAACTCGCAACCCCCGTAGTACCGCTTGCTTGGATAACCTTCGGCGTACTTGTTCGTCATCACCCCGCCGCAGGCCTCCATCACCGCCTCGGAGGTGAAATTCTCCGATGCGATAAGTTCGAGCTTGGACGACTGGCGGTTGGTCTCCTTGACCATCGCCTCATATATCTCAGGATCTACCTTCTGCAAGTACGACATACGTTCCCTCCGAATCTCCATTGTTGCAGCTAATCTATGCAAAAGCCGATGCCGGGTCAAACGGATACGGACAACCCCCGTTCAACCCGATTGCGGCCCAACAGGAACACGTCTTCGAAATGGATATTACGCCCCGCCCGCCTTACGGAGTCCGCGTGACTTCTCGAAGGTCATTCCGGCACAAATACCCGGCAGTTTCGCTGTCAAATCGATGGAAATACTGGAGCCGGCCCCTTTATAGACTGAAGGAGGCGATATGCGGAATTGCTCTGTGACACAATCCAATTCCACCCTAAGAAACGGCCCGTGGGAGAGAGAAGATAACAAGGGAACCCCAAAAATGACAAAACAAAGCCATTTCGCTCTAAGCCGAACGCGGATACACTTGTACGACGAAGTTTTGGTCTGTGGAGCGATCTCAGGTCGGGTAGGTCAGGCGGCGTGCCCGCCCGACAAATTGCCTGGTAGGTCAGCTCCGGTCGCGATTGCAGATCAGAACGAGTTTTCAGGTGCACTGCGAGCGACCGGTGCTGACGGCGCTTGTCTGACCTGCAATCAACTAAGATACACGCGGATACACTTGAACGACGAAGTTCTGGTTTCGGAGAGGTATCAGGGAGGACCCACAGAGCTTGTCATTCCCTCGAAAGCCGCTGGGTGCGCCTGTGGCGTACGGGCTGGGAATGACAGAATTGAAGTGTTCGTCGATGCCGGTCTCAGCAGCCTTCCCGCTCGGCGGCTTTAATCTTGTCGAGCCGGGCCACGTGCCGCCCGCCCTCGAACTCCGTCTCGAGGAACAAGCGCACTATCTCGTCGAGTTTGTCGAGTTGCGAATACTTGGCGGCCAGACTCATCACGTTGGCGTCATTGTGCCGCCGGGTGAGGTACGCCATCTCCGGTTCGATCACCAGGCCGGAGCGCACGCCTTTGACTTTGTTGGCGGCCATGTTCATGCCGTTGCCGGTCCAGCAAATATTGATTCCGCGATCGACCGTGTGATCCGCGACTGCATGAGCGACCTTGAGTCCGAAATCGGGATAGTCGACCGACTCCGTGCCGTCGGTGCCAAAATCGGTCACCTCGTGCCCCAGAGACACGAGGATCTGTTTGACCTTCTCCTTGACCTCCACCCCTTTGTGGTCGGCGCCGACCGCAACTCTCATCGTGCCGTTACCTTACTCGGTTTGGGGATCGGAGTCAGCCACCCGTACCGGTCGTCGACTCGTCCCTCGATAATATCGAAAAACGCCTCCTGGAGACGCCGCGTAATCGGCCCCGCCTTCCCTTCGCCGATCTGGATGTTGTCGACGAACGAGATCGGCGTAATCTCCGCGGCGGAGCCGGTGAAAAACACCTCATCGGCCAGATACACCGCTTCACGGGGAACGTTTTGTTCGATCACCTTCAACCCCATGTCCTCGGCCAGCCGCATGACCGAACTCCGGGTGATACCCGGAAGGATCGAGGCCGTAAAGGTCGGCGTGATCAGCGCGCCCTTGCGCACGAGAAAGATGTTCTCGCCGGAGCCTTCGGAAACATGCCCGGAAACATCGAGCGCGATCCCCTCGACATAACCGTGATTCAGCGCTTCCATCTTGATCAACTGGCTGTTCATGTAGTTGGCGCCGGTCTTTGCCATCGCCGGAAGAGTGTTCGGGGCCATCCGGTTCCACGACGAGAAACAAACGGAAACGCCTTTCTCCAGGGCCTCGTCGCCGAGATACTTCCCCCACGGCCAGGCCGCAATCGCCACCTCAATCGGGCACTTCGCCGGATCCACCCCCAGCGTATCGTACCCGCGGTACACCACCGGTCTCACGTAACACGCCTCGAGCCTGTTCATCGCCACCAGATCCAGTATCGCCCGATCGATCTGGTCGGGTGTAAAGGGGATCTTCATGCGATAGATCTTGGCGGAATTGAACAACCGCTCGGTGTGCTCGCCGAGCCGGAACGCGCGCGGACCGTCGGGGCCTTTGTATACACGCATGCCCTCGAACACCGATGATCCGTAATGCACGACATGGGAAAGAACATGAATTCTGGCGTCGGCCCACTTGACGAATTCGCCGTTCATCCAGATGTATTCGGTCTGCGGAATAGACATGAATTACTCCTGCACTGGTACGCAACCGGACTCATTTCGGCACAAAATAGGCGACTGACTCGGACAGAACAACGGAAATCGTCGACCCGCCCCGCCTCGAGTACACGCTGAAGAACCGACCGCCCCTAATGATCAGTGCGGACGAACCGCCAGACCGCCGGCAGCAGGACCGACGCGAGTGCGACTTTCACCAGCGCTCCGGGAATAAACGGCGTCAGCCCGGCCGTCAGCAGAGCGTCGCCCGGCACAAAGCGCGCAAGCCAGGCCAGCCCGCATATGAAAATGATCGCGGTTCCGATTGACATCGCAAAAACCGAACGAATGACCGTCCGGTCCCAGGCATGGTCGGCCAGATAGCCAACCGTCCAGGCTGCGGTCACGAAACCAAGCAGGTATCCGCCTGTCGGTCCTGCAATCACGCCGATACCGGCGCTGCCGCCCGCAAACACGGGCAGTCCCGCGGCCCCTTCCAGCAGATACGCCAGCACCACGACCGTACCTCGCACTCTGCCGAGTGCCATCGCGATCAAAAGCACTCCGAACGTCTGTCCCGTAATCGGCACGGGCGAAAACGGAAGGGAAATCGAGATGTACGCGCACGCAACCAGCAGGAGGTTAAACCCGAGCAGGAGAGGAACTTCCATCCACCGGGATTTGGGCTGAATGAGCGAATATGCGGTACCGGGTACGGAAATCTGCATGGCGCCTGTCCTTGTGCTGAATCTGTCCGTGTATTGACCGGCAATGCCGGTCACGCGTCAAGAATCGACCAATCTGATCCAATATAACGGCCGGGGCCGCTTCCGTCAAAGCCGTTTTCTCGCCCCGTGCTAGGTATGCTGGACCGACTTGATCAAATGACGGGCTATCACCAGGCGCTGGATTTCCGACGTTCCTTCGCCAATTTCGCAGAGCTTGACGTCGCGCCAGATACGCTCGGCAGGATATCTCCCCGTGTCGTAACCAACCGCCCCGAGAATTCCGACTGCTTTGGCGGCGACACGTGTCCCCACTTCCGAGGCATACAGCTTGGCCATGGCCGAGTAATGCCCGAACGGCACGCCGGCGTCCTTCATCCGGCTGGCCTCATAACACAGCAGACGGGCCGCCTCCAACTCCGTCGCCATATCGGCCAGCTTATGCTGGATACCCTGGTTGTATGCGATCGGTTTTCCAAACTGCACGCGCTCCGCGGCGTACTTGAGCGCACATTCATACGCCCCCTGTCCCAAGCCGAGCGCCATCGCGCCGATCGAGATTCGCCCGCCGTCGAGCGTGATCAGCATCTGCTTGAACCCTTCGCCAATCTCCCCAAGCTGGTTCTCGAGAGGAACTTTTAGATCGTCGAAATGAAGGAACGCCGTGTCGGACCCGCGCAGGCCCAGCTTGTTCTCCTTCTTGCCCACCGCATACCCCGGCCAGTCCTTCTCCAGTATGAAGCAGGTTATCTCGCGATCCTCCGGATCGTCCGACGTGCGCGACGATGCTATGGTGGCGAACGCCTTGGTGGCCGATGTGATCCAGCATTTGCTGCCGTTCATCAGCCAGTGATCGTCCTTCTTGTACGCGATCGTCCGCGTTCCCCCGGCATCCGAGCCCGCATCCGGCTCCGAGAGCCCGAACGCGAGCAATTCACCCTGCGCGGCGCGCGGGAGATACCGGCGACGCTGGTCTTCCGTACCGAACTTGAGAATGGGAAAACAACCGAGTGAATTGTGCGCCGCTAACATGATACCGGTAGATCCGCAAACCCGCGAGGCCTCTTCGACCGCAATCGTGTACGAGAGCGTATCGGTCGGCTTGCCGCCGTATTCCTCGGGAATAAGCATACTCAGATAGCCTTCGCGCGTAAGCGGCCCCATATGCTCGTCGGGGAACCGCTGCTCCAGATCGAGTCGGGCGGCCAGCGGCGCTATCGTCTGCTCCATGAAGGCGCGTGTCTTTTCCCGGAATTCGAGATGCTTTTTCTCCAGCACGGCTTACTCCCTCAGCAGGTCTCTGGAAATTACCATACGCTGGGCCTCGGAGGTCCCTTCGTACAACTCCGTCACCCGGGCGTCGCGGAAATACCGCTCCACCGGGTACTCCTTGATGTACCCGTAGCCTCCATGAATCTGCACCGCTTCGTTGCAGACGAAATTGGCCATCTCGGAGCAGTACAGCTTGGACATCGATGCTTCCCGATGACAGGGTTCGCCCGCATCCTTCAGCCGCGCCGCCCGGTAAGCCAGCAGTCGGCCGGCGTCGATTCGCGTCGCCATGTCGGCCAGCTTGAACTGGATCGCCTGAAAATTGCTGATCGGCTGGTTGAACTGCCGACGCTCCTTCGAGTACCGTAACGCCTCGTTGAGCGCCGACTGAGCGATACCGATTGCCTGGAACGACACCCCGATTCGCCCCGAGTTGAGAATAGTCACCGCCATCCGGAAACCGTCGCGGTCGTGACCGAGCATGTTGCTTTTCGGTATGCGAACGTCCGCGAAACTTACCTCACGCGTATCCGACGCCTTGATGCCGCACTTCCTTTCGGCCTTGCCGATCGTCATGCCCGGCGTGCCCGCATCGACGACAAAACACGAAATGCCGTTACGGCCCTCGTCGGGATGGGTCTTCGCAAACACGATGAACACCCCGGCGTATTTGGCGTTCGTTACGTAAGTCTTGGTTCCGTTTATGACCCACTGGTCACCGTCGAGCACGGCGTTGGTCGACAAGGACGCGACATCGGTCCCCGCGTTTGGCTCCGTGACACAATACGAACCGATCTTCTCCCCTGCCGCCATGACCGGCAGATACGTCTGCTTGAGTTCCTCGGAACCGAACAACCTGATGATCTCGCAGGCAAGCGAATTGTGTACCGACAGCATTATCCCGAAACCGGCCGATGCAGCGCAGATCTCTTCGAGCACGCCCATGAAAGACGTCGCACTCATGCCCAGACCGCCGTACTCCTCCGGAACGGTGAAACCGAAATAGCCCAACTCCGCGCACTCTTTGATAAGCGCCTCCGGAGTCTCTTCATTTTCATCCATCTCCAGCGCGATCGGGTAAATTCGCTTCTCGGCCAGATCGCGGGCCATCTTCTTGAGTTCGAGGTCCTCTTCGGACAACTTGAAGTCCATCCGATATCTCCTCATTTGCTGTAGTCGTAAAAGCCGCGGCCCGATTTCCGGCCGAGATACCCGCCCTGGACCATCTTGCGAAGCAGCGGGCAGGGACGGTACTTCGGATCGCCCAGCCCCTCATGCATCACCTCGAGAATGGCCAGACACACGTCCAGTCCGATAAAATCAGCAAGGAACAGCGGACCCATCGGGTGACCCATCCCCAGCTTCATGACCTCGTCGATCGCTTCAACCGTCCCCACGCCTTCCATGTGCGCGTAGATCGCCTCGTTGATCATCGGCATCAGGATGCGGTTCGCGATAAACCCCGGATAGTCCTGTACTTCGACGGGAACTTTGTCCAGTTTCTTCGCCAGCTCGCTGACCAGCGCCGTCGTCTGGTCCGACGTCGCTATGCCGCGAATCATCTCCACCAGTTTCATCATCGGAACCGGATTCATGAAATGCATCCCGATAAACTTGTCCGGGCGTTTCGTGGACGCGGCAAGCTGCGTGATCGGAAGCGACGACGTATTTGACGCGAATATCGTTTCCGGCGGACAGGCCTCTTCGAGCTGCCTCCAGACTTTGAGCTTGATGTCGAGATTCTCGGTGATGGCCTCGATCACGATCTGGCAATCTTTGGCCGCACCGAGATCGGTCGATGTCTTGATTCGGGACATCGCCGCGGACTTCTGGTCCTCGGTCATCTTTTCCTTCTTCACGAAACGATCGAGACTGCCCCCGATCGTAGATACGGCCTTGTCGAGAAACTCCTGCTTCACGTCAATCAGTACGACACCGTAGCCGGTCGTCGCAAAGACCTGCGCGATGCCGTTGCCCATGGTACCGCAGCCGATCACGGCCGCTTTTTTGATATCATCCACTTTCATACTGTGACACTCCCGGACCAGTTAGACGATTTCAATTGCCAGCGCGACCGCATTGCCGCCGCCCAGACACAGAGTCGCAAGACCGTTTTTCTTGCCGCGATCTTTCAGCGCGTAAATCAAGGTCGCCAGTATGCGCGTGCCCGAAGCCCCAATCGGATGCCCCAGGCCAACCGCGCCACCATGAACATTGACCCGATCCCAGTCCCATCCCAGTCCCTTACCGTCGGCCAGCGCCTGTGCCGAAAATGCCTCGTTGGCCTCAATCAGATCCCAGTGGTCGATCTTCACGTTCATCTTCTTCATCAGGTTCTGCACGGCGTAAATCGGGGAGAAAAACAGCTCGATCGGCTCGGTGCCCGCAACCGCATAGTCCACCACCCGCGCAATCGGCTTCAGGTTGTTGGCCTTCAGGAATGACTCGGACACTACCACCGACGCGGCGGAACCGTCGTTCAGCCCCGGCGCATTACCGGCGGTAACCGTCCCCTCCTTCTCAAACGCCGGGCGAAGCTTCGCCAGCCCCTCTACGGAGATTTCCGGACGCGGGTTTTCGTCTTTCTGGAAAATGACCGGCGCTCCCTTGCGCTGGGGAATCTCGATCGGAAAGATTTCGGCCCCGAACTTGCCCGCAGCCCACGCCTCGTTGGCCTTGCGGTGTGAGTGGAACGCAAACTCGTCCTGCATCTCACGCGTGATTTTGGCTTTCCGGGCGGTATACTCGGCTGCCGAGCCCATGTGGAAGTTGTTGAAGCTGTCCCACAGACCGTCCGAAACCATGATATCATCAAGCTTCTGATGGCCAAACTTGGTGCCGGTTTTGGCGCCCCGAATCACGTACGGCGTCTGCGACATCGACTCCATCCCGCCCGCCACGACTGCGTGCTGATCGCCGGCCCGAATGGACTGCGCAGCCAGCATTACCGCCTTCAGCCCCGAACCGCATACCTTATTGATCGTCAGCGCAGGCACGGTCGCGGGAATCCCCCCGTGAATCGCCGCCTGCCGCGCCGGGGCCTGCCCCGCGCCGCCCTGAACCACTTGCCCCATAATCACTTCATCCAGCTTCGCCGAATCTACTCCGGCACGCTTCACGGCTTCTTTGATCGCCAGGGCGCCCAACTGGGTCGCGCTGAGACTTCCGATTCCCCCATGCAACACACCAATCGCCGAACGGCAGATTGATACGATATACGCGTCTTCACGCTGCGCCATACAAATTCCTCCAAAGTCCTATGCTCATGCTGCGTAATTCGATTATGCCATTGTACGCAAAACCGCCCCCAAGCGCAAGTGACACCGTTCACATGCGACGACAAACAAGCAGAATTGAACTGCGACCGCCTCGACCTCACGCCACTGTCCCGTTCGCTTCTGACCGCCGCAATCGTTCACCCCGATCGCCGTCAGAGAGTCACACGAAGAGGCTTGATTGATGGTCGTTATGGACCTATCTTGACGCGTTAGTTCACTTCCGCAGCAGCGAGGAATACCGTGAAAACACTCTTCTGCACTTTCATTGCATGTGCCGCGCTGATCGCCGGCGCAACCGCACAGACACCGAACCCGGTCCCGTTCTCGCTCTACGCGGGCGGCGGAATCGGCTTCCCCCTCGAACCCGATACCGCCTTCTCTCAGGCAAACAAAATGGGGTTCTCCCTCCTCGGCGGACTCGGCTACCGGTTTATGCCGGCGCTCGAGGGTATGATAAAGGGAGAATACAACTCCTTCCCGAATGACCTCGGCGCCGGCGTCGACGGCGGCACCGTGCAGATTTCCATGATCGGCGCGGCCGTGCGGGCGGGCCTCGGCGTTCCGACCGCTTCCTTCCGACCGTTCGCCCTCGCCGGATTCGGCGCGGCCTTCACGGAACGAACCGAGGCGACTCTCGAAGACTCCCTCCTGTTTCCGGAATGGGAACGCGAAACCAGCGTCTACTTCGACGTTGGCGGCGGGCTTGAGTTCTCGCTCGCGCCGAAAGTGTCGGCTTTCCTGATGGGACGCTACGTCTACATCAGCACCGAAGGAGAACCCACCAGTTTCCTGCCGGTGACTCTCGGCCTGAAGTTTTTTTAATCGTACCCCGGACTTGCAGGCGTTCCGTGCTCTGCCGAGCCCTTCGGGCCGGCAGAGCGCTCTCCCCGCTTACTGACGCCACCCATTCCACATCCGCGCGTACAGCCGACCTTTACGTCGATTATTAATCCCCTGAACCGCAACGAATTAGCGTTTTCGCCCTCCGCCCCCCGCCAGACTGTCTAAAGTCTCTCGGCCGGATAACCGATTTACGGAGAAACCGGAATCATCACCCATTAGAGGAGGTTTGTGATGAAGAGATTCCTTCTGGCTGTTTCCCTGGTGTTCGTGGTCGCGGCCGCTGTTTCAGCGCAGGTGCCGTCGTCCCCGTTCAGCCTCTACGTCGGCGGGGCGGTATCGATGCCGCAGTCGCCGGACGGATTCAAGGAAACATACAAAACTGGCTACCATGGTTTCGCTGGTGTCGGCTACAGCTTCGTCCCCAAAATGCAGCTTGTCGGAAAGATCGAGTACAACACGTTTTCCTTCGACTGGGACAACACTGAGTACCCGGGCCTCGACGACGGCGGAAACCAGAATATCTTGATGTTTGGCGCCGATGCGCGGTTCTCGTTCGGAGTCCCGGCGGCCCCGTTTAAGCCGTTCCTGTTCGGCGGCGGTGGATTCGCCAATATCAAGACCGATGAGTTCTCCGGTACCGATTTGGTCCTCGCGACCGCTGTGAACAGCTCGCTCGAAGACCAGACCAAGGCCTACTTCAACGTTGGCGCCGGCGCCGACTTCAAGATGGGCCCCGCCATGAGCTTCTTCGCTCAGGTGCGCTATGTCAGCGTCGCCACCGAAGGCGATGCGGCCACCTTCATCCCGCTCTCACTCGGGCTGAAGTTCTTCTAATCTCTTTCAGCGGATCATCAGAAACGGCCGGAACCCCGAGGTTCCGGCCGTTTTTATTCCACTCAACAAATCCCGCTCATTCCTCTCCGGATTTTACATTAGCACATCCACATCCGTCGCTCTATATTACTCCTGTATCACCCTGTCGCCGTATCAAAGGCTGACAAAGCCACCGGCGCAGAGGAGCGACAATGTGCGGATCCTGATCTCAGTATTGATATCACTTTTGATACTAGCAGCCTCGGCTCACTCACGACACCCGATCGTAGGTGCCCGCGCTGCCGGCGGCTTCGGAAGCGCCTCGGGCGAATTGCTGGGAACGGCTGACTTCGGTGCGTGCGCCGAACTGGGACTGCGACTGACGCCCGCCCCGGTGTCTTCCCGTGAGCTCGATGTGCTGCTGGTCGGTAGTCTTGGCGGCTTTGCCGCGACGGCATCCACGAAACCGGACGTCCGGCTTCTATCCGCGGGCGCTCACCTTCGCTTGAACCTTCGGCCGCAGTCCGCGCCCCATCTCTACCTGATCGGGGGCGGCGGATTCACCCACGTCTCTCGCTCCGCCTACGATTTGGAGCGACGGTCGGCATCGGGTGATATCGTCGTACGAGCCGTTGGCGAACGTACCGAAACCGGGCCCTATCTTACCGCAGGAGCCGGTATCGTCGTCTTCTCCAGACCGAACGTTCACGTGTTCATCGAAGCGCGCGTGGTGAACGTCTCTGGCTCAATCGTCAAAAACTACACCTACATCCCGTTCATGCTGGGCGTCGGATTGTAGCACGCGGCAAGACCACGCTCATCCCGGGCTCGGGTCGATTCTACCTACACCCCTTCAGGTATCTCCAATTCGATTATCGGCGTCTCCGTATCGACCTGGTCTCCGGCCTTGAAGTTGACCGCCTTCACTCTCCCTGCAGCCCTGCAGTTTACCTGGTTCTCCATCTTCATCGCCTCGACGATCACCAGGGGCTGCTTCTCTTTCACTTCGTCGCCGACGTTTGCCATGATCTTGACGATCTTGCCGGGCATGGGCGCGAATACCTTGTCTTTCACCGCCGCGTGATCGCCGGCCGAACCGGCGAACCCTTCGTCGGACGCTTCCCGGATCTCCAGAAGGTGTGATTCGATATCGATAAAACACGCATCCTTGCCGAACGCGGCCGCAACCACCACCCGCCGTCCGTCGACGTCAACGGCATACAGATCACGGCTCAGCGGACGAAAGCGATACGTATGGTTCTCGACCGTCACGACGAAGTTCTCTCCCTCGCGATCCACCGTCGTCTCCACCGGGGCGCCGTCATACAGCATCTCATACCTGTTCATGGATGCGATCTCCAATCTGCCAGCTGCCGATCGTCTGCCACGGGCTGACCGTATCTCTCGGCGCGATGCCGTCGCCTCCGACCCCGGCAGGTGCCGTCCGACTCGCCGCCGCCACCGACGCCGCCGCAACCGCGATCGCGCGAATCTCTCCGGAACGGTCTGGACGGTCCGCCATGTGCGTCTCGATGAAGTTCGTGTACGTCCGACCGGCGGCGAACTCCGGATGCGACAGGCAGTCGATCATGAATCGTTTCGACGTCTTCACGCCGAGGATCTTGTAGTTGTTGAGTGCCGCGATCATCTTGCGAATCGCCAGATCGCGGGTCGGCGCGTGGACGATCAGCTTCGCCATGATCGGGTCGTAGTTGATCGTGATCTCGCTGCCCGGCTGCACACCGGAGTCCACACGAACCCCGGGACCGATCGGTTCGGTATAATGCACGATCTTCCCCGTCGACGGCATGAAGTTGTTCTCGCCGTCCTCCGCGTAGATACGGCACTCGATCGCATGCCCTCGCTGGGAGAGACTTCGGAAGCCGTCCGAAAGCGGTAGCCCGGCCGCGATGCGAATCTGCTCCACGACGAGATCGGTGCCGGTTACCATCTCCGTGATCGGGTGCTCCACCTGTATCCGGGTGTTCATTTCGAGGAAGTAGTAATTGCCGGACTGGTCGAACAGAAACTCCACCGTGCCCGCGTTGACATAACCGGCGGCTTTCGCCACTTTCACGGCGTCGGCGCCCATTTTCGCTCGAATCTCCGGGGTCAGCGCAACCGACGGCGTTTCCTCGATGATCTTCTGGTGCCGACGCTGGATCGAGCATTCGCGCTCGAAAACATGCACGCAGGTACCGTGCATATCCGCAATCACCTGAAACTCGATATGGCGGGGATTACTGACGTATTTCTCCAGGTACACGGTATCGTCGCCGAACGCATTGGCCGCCTCGCGCTTCGCAGCCTCAACCGCATCGGCAAGCTGCGAGCGCTCGTGTACGACCCGCATGCCCTTCCCCCCGCCTCCCGCCGCCGCTTTGATGATCACCGGGAATCCGGCCTCGTCGGCGGCACGTTCAAACGCGGCCGTGTCCGCGCCGCTGCCTTTCATGCCGGGGATCAGCGGCACACCCGCATCCGCCATGCGCATGCGTGACTCCACCTTGTTGCCCATCAGCAACATGGCATCGGGCGGCGGCCCGATGAAAACAAGTCCCTCCTCCGCGCACCTGCGCGGGAAAAGCGAATTCTCCGACAAGAATCCGTACCCCGGATGGATCGCGTCGCACCCGCTTTCCTTGGCGGCACTGATAATCTTCTCGATATCGAGATACGACTCTCGCGGCGGCGCCTCGCCGATAAACACCGATTCGTCGGCCTCCCGGCGATGACGGCTGTCGACGTCCGCCTTGGAGTACACCGCCACGCATGGAATCGCCAGCGTGTGACAGGCATTCATCACGCGAACGGCAATCTCGGATCGATTGGCGACGAGTATCTTCTTGAACAGCGTATTCATATCCTTCCGTTGTCACTCCTTCTCGGAAAGGGTCCACGAGGGACGCCGCTTGTTCAGAAACGCGTTCATCCCCTCCTGCCCTTCTTCGGAGATTCTCAACCGTGCTATCATCTCGGCCGTATACGGTTTGAACTGCTCGGGTGTCATCATCGGCACCGTGCTGACCAGCTGCTTGGCCATCGCTATCGCGTTGGGCCCCGACGACAGGATCGAGTCAACCAGGTTGTCAACCTCGTCGTCTAAACGATCGTCGTCGACCACCTTGTTCACCAACCCGACTTCGAGCGCCCGCGTGGCCCGCATCCGCTCACCGGTAATGAAAAGCTCGCGGGCCTTGCCTTCGCCGATCTTCCGTATCACGTACGGCCCGATACAGGCGGGCACCACCCCGATCTTCACTTCCGAAAAAGAAAATTTGGCGGAATTGGCGGCGATGGCGATGTCGCATACGGCGACAAAACCCGTACCGCCTCCGATTGCTGCGCCGTTGATCTGCCCCACTATCGGTCGCGGACACGTGTACATCTGGTAGAACAAATCCGCGAGCCCGCTGGACTCGGCCAGATTCTGCTCGTACGATTGATCGACCACCGCCTTCATCCAGTTGAGATCCGCTCCCGCGCAGAAAGACTTGCCTTCGCCGGTCAACAGGACCACACGGATGGAATCATCGGCGTTGATCTTCTCGAAAACATCCGACATCTCGCTGATCACCGTCGCGTTGAACGCGTTGTGGATCTCGGGCCGGCAGAAACTGACCCGCGCGATATGCGGACTCTTGTCGTACCTAATCGTCGTATACGCCATAACCCTCACCTACATTCTGAAAACGCCGTACTTCTGGTCCGGAATTGGTGCGTTCAGCGACATCGCTATCCCCAGCGCAAGCGCCTCTCGTGTCTCCGTCATCCCGACTATCCCGTCATCCCACAACCGCGCGCCGGAATGATAGGCGCTTGAGTCGTGCTCGTATTTCTCGATGATCGGCTGACGAATGGCCTTGATTTCCCCCTCGCTGAGCTTCTTCCCCTCGCTCTCGAGCTGCTTGATTTTTACGGTGGCGAGAACGTCGGCCGCCTGCTCGCCGCCCATCACGCAGATCTTGGCGTGGGGCCACATCCACATCAGCCGTGGAAAATAGCCGCGACCGCACATGGCATAGTTGCCCGCGCCATACGATCCGCCGACCACGACCGTGAACTTGGGCACATCGGCATTGGCGACGGCATGAACCAGCTTCGCCCCGTCGCGGGCGATCCCTCCCGCCTCGTATTGACGACCGACAATGAAACCGGAAATGTTCTGGAGGAAAAGTAGCGGAATCTTTCGCTGCGTGCATAGTTCGATAAAGTGTGCGCCCTTCAGCGATGACTCCGAAAACAACACGCCGTTGTTACCGAGAATACCCACCGGGTATCCCATTATACGCGCGAACCCGCACACCAGGGTCGAACCGTACAGTTCCTTGAACTCGTGGAATCGCGATCCATCCACTATCCGCGCGATCACCTCACGGATGTCGAACGGCTTGCGAAGGTCGTTGGAGACCACGCCGTACAGCTCCTCCGGATCGTAATACGGGTCCTCCGGCGCGTCGCGCTGGATTTCGGTTCTCGCCCCCCGGTTCAGATTCTGAATGATATTGCGCGTAATCGCCAGGGCGTGAGCGTCATCCTGCGCATAATGGTCGGTCACTCCCGATGTGCGGCAGTGGACATCGGCCCCGCCCAGCTCCTCCGCCGTGACAACTTCGCCTGTCGCCGCCTTCACCAATGGCGGACCACCGATAAAAATCGTCCCCTGCTTCCGCACGATAACACACTCGTCGGACATCGCCGGAAGATACGCGCCGCCGGCCGTACACGAACCGAGCACGACCGAAATCTGCGCGATCCCCTTCGCCGACATGCGCGCCTCGTTGTAAAAAATCCGGCCGAAGTGGTCTTTGTCGGGGAACGTGCCTTCCTGCAGCGGCAGAAAAATCCCGCCCGAATCGACAAGATACACGCACGGCAAATGATTCTCCTCCGCAACCCGCTGAGCGCGCGAATGCTTCAGAATCGTCATGGGATAATACGTGCCACCCTTGACCGTGGCGTCGTTCGCGATCACCATGACCTCCCGACCGTGCACGACCCCGATTCCGCAGATAATACCCGCCGCCGGGGCGTCGTTGTCGTACATGTCGTATGCGGCAAGCGGACTCAACTCGAGAAAAGGCGTGTTCTTATCCAGCAGGCGGGCCACACGCTCGCGGGGCAGAAGCTTGCCGCGTTCAACATGACGCTGACGGGCCCGCTCCGGGCCGCCCAGTTTCACCTGTTCCAGCCGCTCCTTGAACAGGCGATGCGCCTCCCGATTCGATCGGTCGTTTTCCTTGTACAGCTCGCTGTTCTTGTCAACCTTACTCTCAATCCGATACATGGTTGCTACTTCCGCGTTATAGTCTTGAGCAGCCCCGAAGGAACCACCAGCTCCATTTGCAGAAGCGCCTGGGCTAGTGTCTTCCCCTGCGGGTCAATCATCAACGATTTTGTCCCACCGCCGCCGAGCGTCTCCTCCAAAAGAAAATTCAGCCCGTGAAGATTCTCCAGCTCGTACCGGATAACCGCACCGTGCGTGATACCGGCAAAAAAACGCTTCACTCTATCGGTGGTGAGGTGTTCGACAATCCAATCGTAGATCTCCGGCGAGCGCGCCAGCACCCCTATGTTGCACGTATCCCCCTTATCGCCGGAACGTGCATAGCAGATGTCCTGCAGCCGGATCCGCGTCGGCTTGCCCGACGGCTTTTTCGCCCTGCGCTGACGCGCCTGCTCGACCGTACCGCCGGGCGCCGGCGCATGCGTGCGAAGCGGAAACGTTATCTCGTAAAACTCCTCGCGACGGTCGGTGCCGATCGCCAGCACGCGCGCCTTGACCCGGCTGCGATGTATCAGGGCCGGCCAGTACGCGATCACCTGTTTGGGCTTGGGACGCCCCTGCCCGGTCACCGCCATGCCGGGCGGCCCGGAAAGTATCAACGTCGATAACGCCTTCCCGAAATCCTTGATCTTGTTTTTGTCCCGATCGCGCACGCTGAAGCGCAGCAATATCTCGCTGGTCTCGCAACGCGACAGCGCCGACGGCCAGATCGTGCCCGACCCGAGCATTTCGGTGCGGGTCGATTCAAAATCGTGCCGAAGCTTCTTCCAGAAAATATCGGCGATCTTCTCCGCCTTCCGGTACGTGTCCGGCCCGGAAACAAGCACTTCGCCCGAGGCTTTCCACCCGTCCTCGTACGCCATCGAAACTTTCAACTGCTCCGGCTCCGGCTTCCCCGTGATCCCGAATACACGCACGCGGTCTTTCCCCTCGGCCCGGAGCTGTATCGTGTCGAAGCGCGCGATACCGTCGGGAGAAATGTAGTTCGCCGGGTCACCCATCTCGTACACGAGCTGCTCCTTGACGGTCTTCTCTGAGACCAGTCCGCCCGTATTCTTGTGCTTGGTAACCACAAACTCCCCCGTATGCTCCATCTCGATGATCGGGTAGCCGATATTGTCGAACGACGCCACATCCTGCCAGTCGGTGATGTTGCCGCCCGATGCCTGGCAGCCGCACTCGATAATATGCCCCGCCACCACACCGGCCGCCATCTTGTCCCAGTCGTCCATCGACCAGTTGAACTCGTGAATCATCGGCGCAAGCGTGATCCCCGTATCCGTTACGCGGCCGGTCACCACAATGTGACAACCCGCCTCGAGTGCCTTGACAACCGGCTCCGCGCCGAGATAAATATTCGCCGCCACAATGCGCGATCGGTACGGCAAAAACTGCTCGCCCGTCTCCAGATTGCTGAATTTCTCTCCTGCCGCCGTCAGCTCGTACAACTGGTTGACAATATCATCTCCGTAGACGATGCCAACCTTGATATCCAGACCCATTGAGCGCGCCATCTGGATAATCCGACGTCCCATTCCGATCGGGTTGATGCCCCCGGCATTGGAGATAACACGGACCTTCTTTTTGACAATCAGCGGGAGACATTCCTCCAGCTGATCGATAAAATCCACCGCATACCCAAGGTCGGGCTGCGTCTTCTGCTGGCGCTGCAGAATCGACATGGTGATTTCCGCCAGGAAATCCATAGTAATGTAGTCGAGCGGCCCCCCCGTGAGCTGACGTTTGAGAGCGGATAGGTCGTCCCCCCAGTATCCCCCGGCGTTACCGATGCGAATCTTGCGTTTGTTTCCCACGCCGTCCTCTTACTCCGAATGTGCGCGATTCCACCCAGCGTTTTCCTGACCGGAAAGCCCGAATATACCCTATCACCACTGGCTTGTAAAGCAAAACGGGATGGCCGGTTGCCTGAAAACGATTCCTATTGTTCGCGCGCCGACGCCGTGCTACCTTGATGGCGTCCGCGTCGGCGGCAGGAGGACGGCGTTTGCGCGATTTCCCAAAACCTATTGTCATCATCAGCAAGTGTCTCGAGTTTGATGCCTGCCGCTACAACGGGGCACGACTGTCGGACAAGTTCGTACAAAAACTGCAGCCGCATGTGACCTTTCTTCCCGTGTGTCCCGAAGTCGAGATCGGACTGGGCACGCCCCGACCCGCAATCCACTTGGTACGGGAGGGTCGGCGGATCGCGCTGTACCAGCCGTCGACCGGCCGCGACGTCACCGACGACATGAATGAGTTCTCGTCGCGATGGTTGTCCGGTGTGCGGGAGGTCGACGGGTTCATTCTCAAACGCAAGTCCCCCTCGTGCGGCGTGATGAGCGCCAAACTCCGCTCCAGCGCGGACAACCCGATGACCGTAACACACAAGGAGTCCGGGCTGTTTGCGGCCGAGGTGCTGAAACGATTCGGCGGCAAAGCGATCGAGGACGAAGGTCGGCTTAACGACATCCAAATCCGCCACCACTGGCTGACCAGGCTCTACGCGCTGGCATTGTTTCGTGAATCGATGAAAAAACCGAGCGCGCGAAAACTGGTCGACTTCCACTCGCGGAACAAATTGCTGCTCATGGCATACAGTCAGACGAAACTACGCGAGATGGGCAAGCTCGTCGCTGCGCTCAAAGCTGCGCCTATTGCCGACATCGTCGCCCGATACGAAGCGCTGTTGGAGTCGGCGCTCTCGCGTCAGGCCCGCATCAAACAAAACATCAATGTCGCCCACCACGCCTTCGGATATTTCAAAAATGACCTGACCGCTCGCGAGAAACAGCAGTTTCTGAATACGGTCGAGTCTTACCGTGAAGAACTCGTGCCGCTGTCGACCGTCCTGGCCGTCCTCAGGGCATGGGAAGCGCGATACGAAAAACCGTATCTGACAGAGCAGACCTTTTTTGAGCCGTATCCTGAGGCCCTGACCCAGGTGCCGGTGATGTAGAAACCGGTCCCACCGAGTCCCGTGCGTGGCGTACGTCCCCGTGCGCCGCGCCCCCGTCGAGTCCCGTGCGTGGCGTACGTCCCCGTGCGCCGCGCCCCCTTCGAGTCCCGTGCGTGGCGTACGTCCCCATGCACTGCGCCCCCTTCGAGTCCCGTGCGTGGCGTACGTCCCCGTGCGCCGCGCCCCCCTGCAACAGCAACTTTGACCCTGCCCTCCGACGGACCCTGCAATCGCCCGCGTGGATCGCAAATCGGTAGATCGGACCTGTTACCGGGATAGTACTATCGGATATGGGCGTTTTTGCGCGGTCGCTTTTTCAGGTCGTACAGCAGCCAGACGATCAGCCCGGGCGCAAACAGCGCGATACCGAGGCGGAATCGGACCGTGAAGTACGCAAACACGAACAGCAGAATGACGGTGACGGCGAACGTCCAGACCGGCGAAGACTCATCGCGGACGAACCGTCGCACGATCGATCCGACGGCTCTCGTGAGGACGAAGGTTATGGCAAAGCCGACCAGAATGTATCCAAGGGTGATTAGCATGGTTTTCCTCGTGTATAGGCAGGATACGTACTCCGGGGGTGCGAATCAAATTCAAAAAGGGGTTGCGGCGTAGCGCACGAAGATGTACGCCACGGACCGGATCAGCCGAGTAGCCCACCCCTCCGCGGTGGGTTCAATGAGACCGTGGTCGCCCATAACTTGCCATGGGATCCTTGAATTCTCCGTCTCCCGCGTGCTCTCTCGTTGAATCACCCCCGGTCCACGTCCCCACTTTCGCTGCAACACCGATGGCACAAATGGCGCCGTCCTGTCCAGTCGCTGTAGGGCATGTCTGTCCCCAGACGTGCCATTCCCACGGGATCTATCATTGAGTAGTCTGAGTAAAACAGTTCCGTCTTCGAAACCGCAATGAGAGCCGTAGGTCAGCTCCGTTTGCACATCCACCAACTCAACAATCGAAACATATCTCTCCCGCAAGCGGTGCTGACATCCACCACCACTTCCCCGCCGCGGCGCAGTTCGGACAACGCGCACCATGTCACCACACATCCTGCTTCCACCTGTGGCCTACCCAGAGTTCGCCCGCGGCGAACGTCGGGTGGGACATCGGAAATGATACAAGTCATCGCAGGGCATGTCTGTCCCCAGACGTGCCATTCCCACGGGATCTATCATTGAGTAGTCTGAGTAAAACAGTTCCGTCTTCGAAACCGCAATGAGAGCCGTAGGTCAGCTCCGTTTGCACATCCACCAACTCAACAATCGAAACAAATCTCTCCCGCAAACGGTGCTGACATCCACCACCACCTCCCCGCCGCGGCCCAGTTCGGACAACGCGCACTATGTCACCACACATCCTGCCTCCACCTGTGGCCCACCCAGAGTTCGCCCGCGGCGAACGTCGGGTGGGACTTCGGAAATGATACAAGTCACTGTAGGGCATGTCTGTCCCCAGACGTGCCATTCCCACAGATTCTATCGTTGAGTAGTCTGAGCAGCGCGGTTCCGTCCTCGAAACCGCCAGCCGCGACTCGTGTCTGCCGTACACCCCCTCCGCCCCCACACGGTTTCCCGATCAAGTCGATGGGAAAAATGGCGCACCCCCTCTAGTAAACACAGGAGCCGAACGACATGCCGACGAACCGACCGAAAACCGACCAATGTTCACCTGACTCGCACACCTCAAGATGCGATCAATCAACGCAATACGTCCATTCAGGTCCAGGAAAACGAAAAATGGGGGCCCACTAAAAATGACAAAACAAAGCCATTTCGCCGTAACGTGCACGCAATCACGCTTGTACAACGATTTTTTTCTTTCTCGGCACCGCTGCGACCGGCACAGGCAAGACCACTCCCCCCGGCAAAAGCAGGTCACAGCAAGGCTCATATCTCTGGCGCAGCACCAGAGTGCGGGAGTGCTCTATGTTCTCTGCGATTACAGATCGTCCCTTTTCCACGGCCCGCACAGCCGGACTTGACACCACGCGCAATCGACGGTATCATAGATTGTATTGACCCATGTTAAAACGGTGCAGTATGGCCTCTGAAAAATCCCGTTCGTCGAACACGACCACTAAAAAGACTCGCTCCGCGCGAAGCAGCGCCGAGGTGCCCCTCCTGTCGGGCGGAAACCCCCAGATCGCCAAAGGGTACGGCGATAAACCCGTGCAGGCCTATATCGCGGCCATGCCGGGATGGAAATCCGAGACCGGCAGTCGTCTCGACAGTCTGATCGAGCGTGCGGCGCCACACATCATCAAAGCGGTTAAATGGAACTCGCCGTTTTATGGGATCGAAGGAAGCGGCTGGATCGTGAGTTTTCATTGCTACGCGCGATACATCAAAGTCGCGTTTTTCAACGGCGCTTCACTGAAACCCCTTCCCCCGGGTGAATCAAAAAGCAAAGCCACCCGGTACCTGGACATCTACGAAGGGGACACAGTTAACGAAACGCAGTTCATGCGGTGGGTCCGACAGGCGAGCAAACTTCCCGGCTGGGGGACCCTCTGACACTCGCGGCGAATCACCCGGAATCAACAAACCTTATCATTGACCGAGACCGTTAACATGAAAACCAATAATGGCGATTCGACCCCCCTGCCCGCCGGGAACTCTCCCTCGCAGCTGATCGATACCCGGATCCGCGAGCTGGATGACTGGCGCGGAGAGATGCTGGCACGAATACGGAAAATCATCAGGCAGGCCGACCCGGATGTGATCGAAGAGTGGAAGTGGCGGGTGCCGGTGTGGTCGCACGACGGAATCATCTGCACCGGCGAAACGTATAAGAATGCCGTCAAGTTGACGTTTGCGAAAGGTGCGTCGTTGCCGGACCCTTCGGGGCTGTTCAATTCAAGCCTCGAAGGCAACACCCGCCGTGCGATTGACATCCACGAGGGCGACAAAATCAACGAAAAAGCGTTGAAAGCCCTTATCCGCGCGGCAGTGGAGTTGAACAGATCGCTGAAGCCGAGTGGATCGCGCAAGCGGGCCTGAGAGGCACGTGTGGGGCAAAGCCCCAGTCCGCCGCGGCGCCTGCGCGCCGAAGCGACGGACGATGCGGTTCTACCATTCACTCACGACCATCAAAAATCAATGCCGCCGTGCGGGGTCGCACGGCGGCACGAGAGATGTCATATTGGTTATTGGCGGGTCCGACAGCGGACACGCCCTGCTGAATCAATACCACTTCGGGACGAACTTGTAACCGTAGCTCAAGACGCCCTCGTGGCTCTCGGTCTGGATGCGGCGGAACTCGACCCGCACTTCCATCCCGATCTTGACTTCGTCGACGTCGCAGTCCGTCACCTGCGCGGTCACCAGGGTACCGTCGGTCAGTTTCGCGATCGCCAGCGCGTAGGGAGACATGTCCCCCCACATCGACGGCGCCACGCGGATCACGGTGTAGGTGACTATCGTGCCGGTATCGGGCAGCCGGACGATTTCCTGTTCGGTGTCGCCCGTTTCCGGATCGATTTCGCGGGGCGGGAAGTAGGTCTTGCCGCTCTTTTTGAACTTCGACGCCTCCAGGCGATAGCGCTGGGGGTACTCGCGCCAGTTGCGGGAGCTGAACATCGTCATGATCCCACCTCCATGATGTGGACGACCGATGATGCGCCGGAGCCGCCCATGTTCTGGGCCATGCCGACTTTCGGTCTATTCGGGATCTGGCGGCCGTTTTCCGCCTGACCGGTGAGTTGCTTGTAGACCTCGATGATCTGCGCGACACCGGTAGCGCCGACTGGATGGCCTTTCGACTTCAGGCCGCCGGACGGATTGACCGGGAACGTGCCGTCGAGAGCAGTCTCCCCTGCCACAGTCGCGGGACCGGCCTGACCGGGCTTGTACTTGCCGATCGACTCGAGCACGACCAGTTCGGCAATCGTGAAGCAGTCGTGCACCTCGGTGAACTGGATGTCGCCGAGCTTCTTGCCGGACATCTTCAGCGCCCGCTCGAACGCCAGCGTGGTCGCTTTGATGGTTGTCATGTCGTCACGCTGACAGAGCTGGATCGTGTCGGTGCCGACACCGGAGCCGATAATCCTGATGTACGGCCTGCCGAGTTTCTTCGCGATCTCGGTCGTCGTAACGATTACGGCAGCGGCGCCGTCGGTGATCGGCGAACAGTCCATGATGCGGAGCGGATCGGCGACCATGACGGAAGATTCCACCGTCTCCGCGGAAACCGCAAACGGATACTGCGCAACCGGGTTTTTCGCCCCGTTGGCATGGTTTTTCACGGACACGGCGGTCAGCATCTGGCGGGTCGTCCCGTACTTCGCCATGTGGGCGTGGGCCATCATGGCGTACAGTCCTGGGAACGTGGCGCCGTTGAAAACTTCGTACTCCTGGTCGGCGGCGGTCGCCAGCGCAAACGTAGCATCATCGCCGGAGCAGTCGGTCATCTTCTCGACACCGGCTGCCATGACGATATCGGCGAGTCCGGAGGCAACTTCGACAAAAGCCGCGCGCACGGCCATGCCGCCGGATGCGCAGGCAGACTCGACGCGCATAGCGGGAATGCCCTTCATGCCGAGGTAATCGGCCATGAGCGCGCCGAGGTGCTCCTGTCCGACAAATAAACCGCCGGACATGCAGCCGACATAAAGCCCGTCGAGGTGATCGACTCCGGCGTTCTTGATTGCACCGGTCGCGGCATCGACAAACAACTGCCGGAGGGAGCGCCGCCAGACTTCACCCCATTGGCTCAAGCCGACACCAACTACACATACGTCTCTCATAGTTGTGTCCCTCCTAGTAGTTCTTCTTGATCTTCCGCCGGTACTTGGCGTAGGTGCCGTAGTCGACGTAGATGAGGTTTTCGTGGAGCAGCTTGGCGGTCCTGACCGCCTTGTCGCGGACTTCGTCGATGCGTTTGGTCACTTTCCAGACAAACGAGTCCGAACCTGCCCCGGAACCGTAGGAGCACATGAAGATCATGTCACCCGGCTTGGCGACATCAAGGGTGGCGGTCAGGCCGATCGGCGACGCCCCGGAGTAGGTGTTGCCGAGGGCCGGAGCCAACAGGCCGGGTTCGATCTGGGCTTTGGTGAAACCGAGCTCCTGGGCCACACGGGAGGGAAACTTGCCGTTGGGCTGGTGGAAAACGGCCCATTGAAAATCCTTGGGCTTCATGCCCGATTTTTCGAGAAGCGCCGTCGAGGCACCTTTGGTGTGGGCGAAGTACGCTTCTTCACCGGTGAACCGGCCGGCATGCTGAGGATAAAACTCGTGTTCGCGGCGCCAGAAGTCGGGCATGTCAGTCATGTACGAATGAGTGAACAAACACTCCGCGATGAGATTGTCTTTGCCCATGATAAATGCGCCGGCGCCGGCGGCGGCCGAAAACTCCAACGCGTCAGAGGGCGCGCCCTGTGAGGTATCGGCGGCGATGGCAAGGGCGTATTTCATAGCGCCGGCGTCGATATGTGAAAGCGCGACAAACATGGCCTCAGAGCCGGCCTTGCAGGCGAACTCGAAGTCGGCGCAGTGGATGTGCGGCGTGGCGCCGATCGCTTCGGCGACGACGGTCCCCGACGGTTTCACGGCGTACGGATGCGATTCAGAACCGATATAAATAGCGCCGATATCGGCGGGATTGACTCCGCCGGAGCGTTTCAGCGCGTTTTTGGCAGCCTCGACAGCCAGGGTAATGGTGTCCATATCCGGGGGCGGAACCGACTTTTCGCGAAGCATCAGCCCCTTTTTGTAACTGGGAGCGTCGGCGCCCCAGGTTTTGGCGATTTCTTCCGCTTTGATCCGATGTCGCGGAAGGTGAGCGCCATACCCAACAATTCCTGCCATGGTGTACCTCTATTGCTACCGGTTTGGGTTACTGTCGTGATCCGCAGCAGTGCCGGTTTCAGACACACAACGTGCTATTATAAACCGCAGTATCCACGAATACAAGCGGGAAAGCTTCTCCCCGGAACCGTAAGGGGCGTGGCGGCTTAGAACTGGCGAGACGGCTCCCCGAACGAGGTTAACGGGCGCCTGGCTCCTGCCGATAACAGTAACATATGAAACCACTGCTCTATGTGCTCCTGGTGGGCGCGTTGTTCGCGCCCGGCGTGGTCGCCACGCCCACGGTCGATAATCCGGTGGACTCGAATGCCGCGTTTTACGAAGGCGAGTCGTTGAACTACGTATTCAACCCGCCACCTCACTTCAGGATGATCGGCCGGGAAGCGGTCAACGACGGGTACTCATTCGCGTTTATTCCGGACGCCGCCCGCTACGACAGCACCGACATCCTGATCGGGATCAACATATACAAGATCCGCGAGCTTGATGTCGACGACGTGATTGCATCGGACACGGCCAGTCTTCGCAAACATTACGGTCCGGATGTCATCATGAACGAAGTGGACTCGATTTCGAGCTACAGCGGAGAATATGCTCGAACGTTCTACATCAACTCACCCGAACGTTTCTTGCCGAACGTGATGATTGCCTATATCGATGGTGGTACGGAGCTGATTATCTTCGAGTTGGTCATTTCCGAGCGGGCACTTCGGTTTGCCGCAGAAGAGAAGTTTGTCTCGGCGGTACGCAATCTTGAGATTATGCAAAAGGGGCGTCTGGATTACGGGCAGCGGTGACGACTGTGACGTCAGTCGATAGAACGTGCTGCCGTCGGGCAAATTCGCTCGGCGGCTTTCTTATTGCCGGACAGTGACAATCGTTGGAACAGTCGAGTTGCGAGAACCCTGAAGCTACGGTGCGCTGTCAGACGAGTCGTCCGACAGCACAGATCGATCGGTATTTGTGTGCTCGGACTCGTGGCGGCGGGAATGCATCAGGGATGCGACGACTGAGATGGCAAGAAGGCCGCCGACAACCCCCAGCGATAGACCGATCGGCACATGCAAAAACTTCGCCACAACCATTTTGATTCCCACAAACACAAGTACGGCAGAGAGACCGTACCGCAGGTAGTGGAACTTCTCTACCGAGCCGGCGAGCAGGAAATACAGGGCACGCAGGCCGAGTATGGCGAAAATGTTCGAGGTGTAGACGATAAAGGGATCCTGAGTAATCGCAAAGATGGCCGGGATTGAGTCGACGGCGAAGACCACATCAGTTGATTCAACAACCGCCAGCACAACGAGCATCGGGGTTGCCGCACGCCGCAGCTTGCCCTTGATCGGTCGTTTGGTGGAAAACCTCGGCCCGTGGTACTCGTCGGTGACAGGCATAATTCTCCGAATGAGCCTGAGCACGGGGTTGTGCGATGGATCGACGGAATGCTCGGATTGGAAAGCCATTTTTATGCCGGTGAAAATCAAGAACGCGCCAAAGACATACAATATCCACGAAAACTCGCGAATCAGGACAACGCCGGCGGCGATCATAATACCGCGCATGACAAGCGCCCCGAGCACGCCCCAGAACAGGACTCGGTGCTGGTATTCCGGCGGGACTTTGAAGTAGCTAAAAATGACTACAAAAACAAAAATGTTGTCGACGGAGAGCGCTTTCTCGATCAGGTAGCCGGTGAAGTACTCGAGGCCGGCGCGCGGACCGATGAAATGGTGCACGCCTATGCCGAAGATAATCGCGAGCGTAACCCAGACCGCGGACCATACAGCCGCTTCCGACATCTTCACCCGATGGGCGGTACGATGAAACAGGCCCAGGTCGACCGCCAGCATCAGGATGACAAACAGGTTGAAGCCTATCCAGGCCCAGATTGAGTGCATGGCGATAGAGTATCGACGCACTCACGTTGACGCAAGAAAAAGAATAGTGAACCGGCGGGGCGGAAACAGCCCCGCCGGGGAGTCAGGGGTGTGACACGAAGCACCGACTACGTATCACAGGTTATACGTCGACAGCCCGCGCCTGCGTTGGTCCGCCCGTTGCGGAAAAGATCAAGTTCTCACCTGCAACGTCGACCGTAAGTGCCTGACCGACTCTCAACTCGCCGGATAACAGCAGCTTCGCGACTTTCTGGCTGAGTTCTTTGTTGACAAATCGTTTAATCGGCCGAGCGCCAAAAGTCTGGTCGAATGCCGTGTCAGCGATAAAGCCCACCGCCCGATCACTAACCTGCAGCGAAACGTCTTTCTCGGCCAACAGCTTCGACAGATTAGCGAGCTGCAGGCGAACGATGTCTTTGATCTGCTCTTTCGACAGCGACGTAAACACGATCGTCTCGTCGATCCGGTTCAGGAACTCCGGTCGCAAGGTGCTGCGGAGCGTTTCCAGCACCGAGCGGCGGATGTTGTCGTAAATCACGTCGCGGTTAAACTCGCCCATAGAGCCGGTTTCACGCTGGATAAATTCCGCGGCGATATTCGACGTCATGATCAGGATTGCGTTCTTGAACGAAACGGTCCGTCCCTTATTGTCAGTCAGCCGCCCGTCATCGAGAATCTGCAACAGAATATTGAAGACTTCGGGATGCGCTTTCTCGATCTCGTCCAACAGCACGACAGCGTACGGTCGACGTCGGACCGCTTCGGTCAACTGCCCTCCCTCATCGTAACCGACATACCCGGGTGGGGCGCCGACCAGACGCGAGACAGCGTGCCGCTCCATATACTCCGACATATCAAGCCGGATCATCGCGTCCTCGGTACCGTAGAGATATTCGGCAAGCGCGCGGGCAAGTTCGGTTTTACCGACGCCGGTCGGGCCAAGGAAAATAAAAGAACCGATTGGGCGTTTCGGGTCGGACAACCCCGCACGGGACTGGCGCACGGCATTTGACACGGCGGTTACCGCTTCGTCCTGCCCGACCACTCGCTTATGCAACTCATCCTCGAGATGGAGTAACCTGGCAGACTCGGATTCGGTCAGACGGGTTACCGGGATACCCGACCACTTGGAGACGATCTCTGCAATATCCTGATCATCGACCACTTCCTTGAGAAGCTGCCGTTTCTCCTGAATGACTTGCAGCGAGTGTGTCAGCAAGTCGAGTTTCTTCTGTGCATCGGCGATCTCACCGTATCGGATTCGAGCCGCCTCCTCGTATCGGGCGGTGCGCTCGGCATCGTCGGCCCGGCGCCTGAGTTCCTCGATCTCGGACTTGATCTCCCGAATCGTTTCAACCGTGTTTTTCTCTTTCTCCCACTGCGAGCGAAGATCATCGCGCTGAGCATACAGATCGGATAGTTCTTCCTCAATCGGTCTGAGGCGCTCGGGCGCGTCTTTCTCACGCTTGATTCCTTCCTTCTCGATCTCGAGTTGGCGTATGCGTTTCTCTATCGTATCGAGTTCTTCCGGCATGGAATCGATAGATATGCGAAGTTCCGCTGCAGCTTCGTCGATCAAGTCAATCGCCTTGTCGGGCAGGAAGCGGTCGGCGATGTAGCGATCCGAGAGTTTCGCCGCAGCCACGATGGCGCCGTCGGATATCTTGATGCCGTGGTAGACCTCGTAGCGTTCGCGAAGACCGCGGAGGATAGAGACAGTGTCCTCGGCTGAAGGCGGTTCGATCAGCACCGGCGCGAAGCGGCGTTCGAGAGCAGCGTCTTTTTCGATGTGTTTGCGGTATTCGTCGAGCGTGGTCGCGCCTATACAGCGGAGTTGCCCACGGGAAAGGGCCGGCTTGAGCATATTGGAGGCGTCCATAGCGCCTTCGACCGCGCCCGCGCCGACAATCGTATGCATCTCGTCGATGAACATCACGATGCGGCCATCGGAGCTCTCGACTTCTTTAAGGATCGCTTTGAGGCGTTCCTCAAACTCACCGCGGAACTTGGAGCCGGCGATCAGCGCGCCCATATCCAGCGCCACAAGTTTGCGGTCTTTGAGTGTTTCGGGGACTTCCCCGCGCGCAATCTTCTGAGCAAGTCCTTCGGCAACGGCGGTCTTCCCAGTCCCCGGTTCACCGATCAGCACCGGGTTGTTTTTGGTGCGACGCGAGAGGATTTTGATCACGCGGCGGATTTCATCTTCGCGGCCGATTACCGGATCGAGTTTGCCTTCGCGGGCGGCGGCGGTGAGGTCGCGCGAGTACTTCTCGAGAACCTGGTATTTCGATTCAGGATTGTCATCGGTCACCCGCGAGGCGCCGCGAATCGAATGCAAGGCGTCAAGGACTTTGTCACGGCGGACGCCGTGCGCTTTGAGGATTTCCTGCGCCTTGCTCTTGACCTCGAGCAGGGCCAGCAGCAGATGCTCGACCGAGACGTACTCGTCGTTGAACTGCTTCAGCTCCGACTCGGCCTTGAAAAAGACCTGGGTCAGTTCGTTCGATGGGTAGAGCTGGCCGCCGGACTGGCGGGGCAGCATCTTGAGGGTGTCATCGACCTCGCGTGTGATGGCCTCAATATCTACCTCGAGTTTCTTCAGTACCTGACCGACGAGGCCTTCGTCCTGATGGAGCAGCGATGCGAGCAAATGTTCGGGGTTAACCTGCGGGTGCCCCTCAGCCTGGGCCATTTGCTGGGCATAGGCGATGGCATCGATCGACCGTTGGGTGAATTTGTTCAGGTTCATATATGTTAAGTTCCTTTCTTTCCTTGTTCTGACGGATGCTCACATCCGACAGCGGCGACGCGCCGGAGGCGTGTCATGCCGGCCCGCCGCGGCGGGGCATCCATCCGGAAGTAGGTCAGGTCGCTTGCGACCTGACTGAGCCGGGCTGCATGCAGCCTCGGCCTGCGCGTGGCGGGTTCGAAGACGGTGTACGGTGTCAAGACATGTGTTACATATTGTGTCAGGACATTGGTTACAGTTTCTGTTTCTGCACCGGTTGGAGGAGTGTCACCGATGCTCCCGTTGTGAGATCGAT